>NZ_JBEYVP010000033.1:0-131662 GCF_040644035.1 Streptomyces sp. NPDC047042
GTCAACTTCATCACCACGATCATCT
Organism: Streptomyces sp. NPDC047042; assembly: GCF_040644035.1. Lineage (NCBI taxonomy): Bacteria > Bacillati > Actinomycetota > Actinomycetes > Kitasatosporales > Streptomycetaceae > Streptomyces > Streptomyces sp. NPDC047042. The sequence goes on from NZ_JBEYVP010000033.1 coordinate 26, forward strand.
GCATGCGCGCACCGGGCATGACCATGTTCCGCATGCCGATCTTCGTGTGGAACGTGCTGCTGACCGCGGTCCTGGTCCTGCTGGCCTTCCCCGTCCTGGCCGCCGCGCTGTTCGCCCTGGAGGCCGACCGGAAGTTCGGGGCGCACATCTTCGATGCCGCGAACGGCGGGGCGTTGCTGTGGCAGCACCTGTTCTGGTTCTTCGGGCATCCAGAGGTGTACATCATCGCGCTGCCGTTCTTCGGGATCATCTCGGAGGTCATCCCGGTCTTCTCCCGCAAGCCGATGTTCGGCTACATGGGCCTGATCGGCGCGACCATCGCGATCGCGGGTCTGTCCGTGACGGTGTGGGCGCACCACATGTACGTCACCGGCGGTGTGCTGCTGCCGTTCTTCTCCTTCATGACGTTCCTGATCGCCGTCCCGACGGGCGTGAAGTTCTTCAACTGGATCGGCACCATGTGGAAGGGGTCACTGAGTTTCGAGACCCCGATGCTGTGGGCCACCGGCTTCCTGATCACCTTCACCTTCGGTGGTCTGACCGGTGTCATCCTGGCCTCGCCGCCGATGGACTTCCACGTCTCGGACTCCTACTTCGTGGTGGCGCACTTCCACTACGTGGTGTTCGGCACCGTGGTGTTCGCGATGTTCTCCGGCTTCCACTTCTGGTGGCCGAAGATGACCGGCAAGATGCTCGACGAGCGCCTCGGCAAGATCACGTTCTGGACGCTGTTCATCGGCTTCCACGGCACCTTCCTCGTCCAGCACTGGCTGGGCGCCGAGGGCATGCCGCGCCGGTACGCGGACTACCTCGCGGCGGACGGCTTCACCGCGCTGAACACGATCTCGACGATCAGCTCGTTCCTGCTGGGCCTGTCCGTGCTGCCGTTCCTCTACAACGTGTGGAAGACGGCGAAGTACGGCAAGAAGGTCGAGGTCGACGACCCGTGGGGCTACGGCCGCTCGCTCGAGTGGGCCACGTCCTGCCCGCCCCCGCGTCACAACTTCCTCACCCTGCCGCGGATCCGCAGCGAATCCCCGGCGTTCGACCTGCACCACCCTGAGATCGCAGCGCTGGACCAGCTGGAGAACGCCGGACACGGCGAGAAGGCTCTCGCCGGCGGTAAGGAGGCGGGCAAGTGAAGGTCCAGGGCAAGATGTTCATCTGGCTCGCCGTCTTCGTCCTCGCCATGGCGATCGTCTACGGCGTATGGTCGAAGGAACCGGCGGGCACCACGGCGCTCTTCCTCGCCTTCGGCCTGTGCATCATGGTCGGCTACTACCTGGCCTTCACGGCCCGGCGGGTCGACGTGGGCGCGCAGGACAACAAGGAGGCCGACGTCGCGGACGACGCCGGCGAGGTCGGGTTCTTCAGCCCGCACAGCTGGCAGCCGCTCGCGCTGGGCATCGGTGGCGCGCTCCTGTTCCTGAGCGTCGCGGTCGGCTGGTGGCTGGCGTACTTCTCGGCCCCGATCCTGCTGATCGGTCTGTGGGGCTGGGTCTTCGAGTACTACCGCGGTGAGAACCGCACCCAGTAACACGCACCCAGTAACACGCGCCCAGTAACACGCACGGCGCTCAGGGGAGCCCGGACACTCCGTCAGGAGAGTCCGGGCTCCCTCTTTTGCCACACCCACGTTCCCTCGCACGGATCACCCGCCGCGCCGAGCCCGACGCACGTTCTTAGCGTGAGGGCATGAGGCACTCACCGAGTAACCGTACGGTCGTCAGCTGCACCCTCCTGGTGGCCGCCCTGGGGGCGTCCGCCACCGCCTGCGGCTCCGACGACCATCCCCTCTCGGCGAAGCCGTACGACGCGGCTGAGCAGATCTCCTTCGGGGACTCCATCGGCGACGGCAAGAAGGCCGACCCCGACAAGCCCCTGGAGGTCACCGCCGAGGACTCAGACGACCGCATCACGGACGTCACCGCCGTCGACGCCGCCGGACGCTTCGTGGCCGGCGAACTCTCCGCCGACGGCAGCCGCTGGCACAGCACCTCCCCGCTGGCCGCGGGCGCCCGCTACACGGTCCGGGTGAGCACGGAGGACGAGGACGGCGCCCCCGGCCGCGAGACCCGCACCTTCGAGACCAGCAGGCCCACCACCAAGAAGCGCCTGGACGTCACCTTCGGCCCGAAGACGGGCACCTACGGGGTGGGCCAGCCGGTGACCGCCGAACTCAGCCAACCCGTCCGGGAGAAGGCACAGCGCGCGATAGTCGAGCGCGCCCTCAAGGTGGACTCGGCCCCCACCGCCGAGGGCGCGTGGCACTGGGTGAACGACAAGGAACTCCACTACCGGCCCAAGGAGTACTGGCCCGCCAGGGCCACCGTCCAGGTGCGCAGCAACCTGCCCGGCATCAAGATCGCTGACCGGCTCTGGGGTGGCAAGGCCAAGCCCCTGAAGTTCACCATCGGCGACTCGGTCATCGCCGTCACGGACGCGGCGACCCACGAGATGACCGTCTACAAGAACGACAAGGTGATCAACACCATCCCGGTCACCACGGGCAAGCCCGGTTTCGACACCCGCAACGGCGTCAAGGTCGTACTCGGCAAGGAGTACTTCGTACGGATGCGCGGCACCAGCATCGGCATAGCCGAGGGCAGCGCCGACTCGTACGACCTGCCCGTCTACTACGCCACCCGGGTGACCTGGAGCGGCGAGTACGTCCACGCCGCCCCCTGGTCCGTGGGCTCCCAGGGCTCCGCCAACGTGAGCCACGGCTGCACCGGCATGAGCACCGGCAACGCCGAGTGGTTCTTCGACAACGTCCGCGAGGGCGACGTCGTCAAGGTCGTCAACTCCAACGGCCACACCATGGAAACCTTCGGCAACGGCTTCGGCGACTGGAACCTGGACTGGAAGCAGTGGCAGGGCGGCAGCGCCCTCATCCGGGGCACGGCGGCGGACACGGCCCCGGAACAGACGGCAAGGCTACGACCGGCCTCGGCATGAGCCGACCTGAGGGGCGCGGGGAACTGCGCGACAAGCCACAACGCCCCCGCACCCGCCAAACAACCAGTCGAACCGAGCTCCTAGGCGCTGAGGGCCCTCCTGGCCCGCAACAAAGAAGCCAACGCCGACGCGAACTCCACCGGATCCACCGGCAAGGTGACCGCCGCGTCGGCCCGACTCCACGTCGCCAGCCAAGCGTCCTGCGGCCGTCCGATCAGCAACAGCACCGGCGGGCACTGGAACACCTCGTCCTTGATCTGCCGGCACATCCCCATGCCCCCCATGGGCACGGCCTCCCCGTCCAGCACACAGACGTCGATCCCGCCCTTGTCGAGTTCCTTCAACACGGCTGCGGGAGTCGCACACTCGAGGAACTCGACCACGGGCACGTCGGGAGCGGGCCGCCGTCCCGTCGCCAACCGCACCTGCTCGCGGGTGTTGGAGTCGTCGCTGTAGACCAGCACCGTGGCGGTCGGCTGCATTGTTCCTCCGAGACATCAGCGTCGTACGGACAGACGGACCGGGTCCGTTGGGCCGGATGCTACTCCCTTGGACCCCTCGTCTGAACACCGCTCACACAGCCGTCCGATGGGCCATACGGGCTGGACACACCCCACAGACACTCCGAACGGCACCCCCCGGGGTGAGGGCGGGATAAGCGACCGACATAATGTCGGTCGTGGCGACAGCAACGACAGTAGAAACCGGGCACGCGCACCCGTCGGTCAACCGGCCGAACCTCACCAGCGTCGGAACCATCATCTGGCTTAGTTCCGAGCTGATGTTCTTCGCGGCCCTCTTCGCGATGTACTTCACCCTGCGATCGGTGACCGGTCCGGATCACTGGAAGGAGATGGCGTCAAGCCTGAACTTCCCGTTCTCCGCGGCCAACACCACGATCCTGGTGCTCTCATCCCTCACCTGCCAGCTCGGCGTGTTCGCCGCCGAGCGCGGTGACGTGAAGAAGCTCCGGATGTGGTTCATCGTCACCTTCGTGATGGGTGCGATCTTCATCGGCGGTCAGGTCTTCGAGTACACCGAGCTGGTCAAGAAGGACGGGCTCTCGCTCTCCTCCGACCCGTACGGCTCGGTGTTCTACCTGACCACCGGCTTCCACGGGATGCACGTGACGGGCGGTCTCATCGCCTTCCTGTTCGTCCTCGGCAGGACGTACGCGGCGAAGAGGTTCACCCATGAACAGGCGACCGCCGCGATCGTCGTGTCCTACTACTGGCACTTCGTCGACGTCGTCTGGATCGGGCTCTTCGCCACGATCTACATGATCAAGTAGCCGGGCTCGCCCGATCCTCACATCGGGTCCGCCCGATACCTCCAGAAGACTCGACGCTGAAGATCCTGACACCGGGGTAATCCGTGAAAAAGCTCTCCGCACGACGACGCCATCCGATGGCGGCGGTCGTCGTCCTACTCATCGCGCTGGCGGCCGTCGCGGGGCTGTACAGCACGCTCAAGCCCGCAGGCAGGGCAGAGGCCGATGAGACCGCCCAGTCCCTCACCATCACCGAGGGACAGCGGCTGTACTCCGTGGGCTGCGCCAGCTGCCACGGCACCGGCGGTCAGGGATCCTCCGACGGTCCGAGCCTGGTGGGTGTGGGCGCCGCGGCGGTCGACTTCCAGGTGTCGACCGGCCGTATGCCGGCCGCGACCTCGCAGGCAGCGCAGATCCCCAAGAAGAAGAACATCTACTCGCAGGCCGAGATCGACCAGCTCGCGACGTACATCGCGTCGCTCGGTGCCGGTCCCGCCGTGCCGACCGAGGAGCAGTTCGGCCCCGAGGGAGCGGACATCGCCAAGGGCGGTGAACTCTTCCGTACCAACTGCGCGATGTGCCACAACTTCACCGGCAAGGGCGGTGCGCTCACGCACGGCAAGTTCGCCCCGAGCCTTGAGGGTGTCGCCCCGAAGCACATCTACGAGGCCATGCTGACCGGCCCGCAGAACATGCCGTCCTTCCCCAACACGACGCTGTCGGAGAAGAACAAGAAGGACATCATCGCGTACCTCAACGCGGTCAACGGCGATGACACCGTCGAGCCCGGCGGCCTCGGTCTGGGCGGTCTCGGACCGGTCAGTGAAGGCCTGTTCGCCTGGATCTTCGGACTCGGAGCGCTCATCGCGGTCGCCGTCTGGGTCGCCGCTCGGACCGCAAAGGCCAAGAAGTCATGAGTAGCCAAGACACTCCAGAAGAGAAGCTGCCCGCTGTGCACGAAACCGAGCACGGTGCCGTCGGCGTCGCGGACGAGAAGAACCCGTTCGCGGACCCGGGGCTGCCGCCTCACGAACACCGTGTCCAGGACATCGACGAGCGGGCCGCCAAGCGGTCCGAGCGTGCGGTCGCCTTCCTGTTCACGATGTCGATGCTGGCCACCGTCGCCTTCATCGCCTCGTACGTGGCGATCCCGGCCGACAAGTCGATCTACGTCTTCCCGATCGGGCACATCAGCGCGCTGAACTTCGCGCTGGGGCTGTCCCTGGGCCTCGCGCTCTTCCTGATCGGCGCGGGCGCGGTCCACTGGGCCCGCACCCTGATGTCCGACGAGGAACTCGTCGACGAGCGGCACGCCATCGAGGCGCCGCCCGAGGTCAAGGCGAAGGTCCTGGCCGACTTCAAGCAGGGCGCCAAGGAGTCCGCGATCGGCCGGCGCAAGCTGGTCCGCAACACGATGTTCGGCGCGCTGGCCCTGTTCCCGCTCTCCGGCGTCATGCTGCTGCGCGACCTCGGCCCGCTGCCCGGCACGAAGCTCCGCCACACCATGTGGTCCAAGGGCAAGCAGCTCGTCAACATGAACACGAACGAGCCGCTGCGTCCCTCGGACATCGCGGTCGGTTCCCTCACCTTCGCCAAGCCCGAGGGCCTGGAGGAGGACGACCACGAGTTCCAGACCGAGATCGCCAAGGCCGCCCTGATGATCGTCCGCATCCAGCCGGACAACATCAAGGACAAGCGCGAACTCGAGTGGTCCCACGAGGGCATCGTGGCGTACTCGAAGATCTGCACCCACGTCGGTTGCCCGATCTCCCTGTACGAGCAGCAGACGCACCACGTGCTCTGCCCCTGCCACCAGTCCACCTTCGACCTCTCCGACGGCGCCCGGGTGATCTTCGGCCCCGCCGGTCACGCCCTGCCGCAGCTGCGCATCGGTGTGAACGACGACGGCTACCTCGAGGCGCTCGGCGACTTCTCCGAGCCCGTCGGTCCTGCATTCTGGGAGCGCGGATGAGCACTACGGCAAACACCGACGCGCGTTCGTCGCGCGAGAAGGCACCCGCCGGTGAGCGGGTCGCCGACTGGGCCGACGGCCGACTGGGGATCTACTCCCTGGCCAAGACCAACATGCGCAAGATCTTCCCCGACCACTGGTCGTTCATGCTCGGCGAAGTCTGCATGTACAGCTTCATCATCATCATCCTCACGGGTGTGTATCTGACGCTGTTCTTCCACCCGTCGATGAACGAGGTGGAGTACCACGGCAGCTACATCCCGCTGCAGGGCCAGCTGATGTCCGAGGCGTTCAACTCGACCATGCACATCTCCTTCGATGTGCGCGGTGGTCTGCTGATCCGGCAGATCCACCACTGGGCGGCGCTGATCTTCCTCGCCGGCATGTTCGTGCACATGATGCGCGTGTTCTTCACGGGTGCGTTCCGCAAGCCCCGCGAGGTCAACTGGCTGTTCGGGTTCCTGCTGTTCGTCCTGGGCATGTTCACCGGCTTCACCGGTTACTCGCTCCCGGACGACCTGCTCTCCGGCACCGGTGTGCGCTTCATGGAGGGCGCGGTCCTGTCCGTGCCGGTCGTGGGCACGTACCTGTCGTTCTTCCTGTTCGGCGGCGAGTTCCCCGGCGGCGACTTCGTGGCCCGGTTCTACTCGATCCACGTACTGCTGCTGCCGGGCATCATGCTCGGCCTGATGGTGGCGCACCTGATCCTGGTCTTCTACCACAAGCACACGCAGTTCGCGGGCCCCGGAAAGACGAACAACAACGTCGTCGGCATGCCGCTGCTGCCGGTCTACATGGCCAAGGCCGGAGGCTTCTTCTTCCTGGTCTTCGGTGTCATCGCGGTCATCGCGGCGATCGCCTCGATCAACCCGATCTGGACGATGGGCCCCTACCGGCCGGACCAGGTGTCCACCGGCGCCCAGCCCGACTGGTACATGGGCTTCTCCGAGGGTCTGATCCGTGTCATGCCCGGCTGGGAGATCAACTTCTGGGGTCACACGCTCGTCCTGGGCGTGTTCATCCCGCTGGTCATCTTCCCGCTGGTCCTGGTCGCGATCGCGGTCTACCCGTTCATCGAGTCCTGGGTCACCGGCGACAAGCGCGAGCACCACATCCTGGACCGCCCGCGCAACGCCCCGACCCGTACGGCCTTCGGTGTCGCGTGGATCACCTGGTACATGGTGCTGCTGATCGGTGGTGGAAACGACCTCTGGGCCACGCACTTCCACCTGTCGATCAACGCGATCACCTGGTTCGTACGAGTGGCGTTCTTCGTCGCCCCGGTCCTCGCGTTCATCGCCACCAAGCGGATCTGCCTCGGCCTCCAGCGCCGCGACAAGGACAAGGTGCTGCACGGCCGCGAGTCCGGCATCATCAAGCGCCTGCCGCACGGTGAGTTCATCGAGGTGCACGAGCCGCTCAGCCAGGAGGCCCTGCACACCCTCACCGCGCACGAGCAGTACGTGCCGGCCGCGATCGGCGCCACGGTCGACGAGAACGGTGTCGAGCGCAAGGTGAAGGGCACCGAGAAGCTGCGCGCCAGGCTCAGCGAGTCGTACTACGGCGAGGACAGCCAGATCGCCAAGCCCACCGCCGAGGAGTACAAGGAGATCACGAGCGGCCACGGCCACCACTGATCACCCAGCTTCGCCACACACGGCAGAAGGGCCCCGTCCGTACACCGGACGGGGCCCTTCGTCGTGCCGCCGGGCTGGATAGGGTGTGCCCATTCCCACTAGAGGTCCCGCGGAGCCCGCAGGGACGGTACCCAGGAGCGGCAGATGAGCGCTGTGAACCCCGCCGGAGGCGACACCGCGGCGGTCCGTTCCTGGCCCCGCGTGCTGAACGGCCTTCTCGACGGCCATGACCTGAGCGCGGCCGACACCGCCTGGGCGATGAACCTCATCATGCGCGGTGAGGCGACCGACGCGCAGATCGCCGGGTTCGTGGTGGCGCTGCGCGCCAAGGGCGAGACCGTCGAGGAGATCTCCGGGTTCGTCGAGGCCATGTACGAGCACGCCAACGTGATCGAGGTACCGGGCCCGGCCGTCGACATCGTCGGCACCGGCGGCGACGGCGCCAACACGGTCAACATCTCCACGATGTCCGCGATCGTCATCGCCGGCACGGGAGCCAAGGTCGTCAAGCACGGCAACCGGGCGGCCTCCTCGGCCTCCGGGGCGTCGGACGTGCTGGGTCAGCTCGGGGTCAATCTGGAGCTGACGCCGAAGCGGGTGGCGGAGGTGGCGGAGGAGGCCGGGATCACCTTCTGCTTCGCGGCCAAGTTCCACCCGGCGATGCGTCATGTGGGCGCCGCGCGCGGCCAGTTGGGCATCCGCACGGTCTTCAACATCCTGGGCCCGCTGACCAACCCCGCCAAGGTCAAAGCCCAGGCGGTCGGGGTCGCGCACCCCCGGATGGCGCCCATCGTCGCCGGTGTCTTCGCCGAGCGCGGCAACTCGTCCCTGGTGTTCCGGGGCGACGACGGCCTCGACGAACTGACGATCACCGCCACCTCCCGGGTGTGGGTCGTCAGGGACGGCAAGGTGACCGAGGAGACCTTCGACCCCCGCGACGTCGGCATCGAACTGGTCCCGGTGGAGGCGCTGCGCGGCGGCGACTCCTCCTACAACGCCGCGGTCGCCCGGCGGCTGCTGGACGGCGAGACCGGGCCCGTACGGGATGCCGTGCTGCTCAACTCGGCGGCGGCGCTGGTGGCGTTGGACCCGGGCCCGGGCTCGCTCGCCGAGCAGATCGGCGCCAAAATGGCGCGGGCCGCGGAGTCCATCGACTCCGGGGCGGCGAAGCGGACGCTCGAGCGGTGGGCGGCGGCCAGCAACTCCTAGCGGCTCCTGGCGACTCCTGGGGTTCCTAGCGACTCCCAGCGGTTCCTCGGTGGTGGGCGTCCCGCGATCCGGACACGGGTTGCGGGACGTCGATCACCTCCGTTACGTTCTCTTCCAGGTCATGAGTGACAGTCATGAGGCCCCGGCCGACTGTCCGGCAACCCTCCGTCCGTGGCGGGGTGCCCCGGGATGAAGACCAGGCCGTAGGCAGCAAGGCTTACGGCAAGCGCGGGCCCCTCTCGACACCAGGGGTCCTGGTCGTTCGAGGGAGTCTTCCGTGAGCAAGCGAATGCGATAGGGCTGCCGAGCCCCGCCTCCGCGCACCCTTTTCACCTTCCTTTCCTGTGCTGAGCCACGTCCGACGTCCGTAGCCATGGGCCGTCCGTGTCCGCTCGCACAGCGATTCCTCTTGTCTCTCACGGGAGTTCGCCATGTCTGTCTCCACCGTTGCCGCCGCCCAGACCGTTTGTGCCCCGCTGCCCGTTCTGGGCCGTGATGTCACCGTCCCGCTCGTCACCGGCGGCGAGGTCACCTACGCGGCGCTCGACTACGCCGCCAGCGCCCCCGCTCTCCAGCGGGTCTGGGACGACGTGGCCGCGTACGCGCCCTACTACGGCAGTGTGCACCGGGGTGCCGGCTACCTCTCCCAGCTGTCGACGGACCTCTTCGAGAACGCCCGCAGGACCGTCACCGAGTTCCTGGACTGCCGCGCCGACGACCAGCTGATCTTCACCCGGTCCACCACCGACTCCCTGAACCTGCTGGCCTCCGCCCTCCCCGACGGCTGCCAGGTCTTCGTCTTCGAGACCGAGCACCACGCCTCGCTGCTGCCCTGGCAGCACGCCCAGGTCACCTACCTCGACGCCCCGCGCACCCCCGAGCAGGCCGTCGCCACCCTCCGCGAGGCCCTCGCCGCCCGCGACCCCAAGGGCCCGGCCCTCGTCTGCGTCACCGGCGCCTCCAACGTCACCGGAGAGCTGTGGCCCGTACGGGAGCTGGCCGCCGCCGCCCACGAGCACGGTGCCCGGATCGTCCTGGACGCCGCTCAGCTCGCCCCGCACCACCCGGTCTCCGTCCAGGACCTGGACGTCGACTGGGTCGCCTTCTCCGGCCACAAGCTGTACGCGCCCTTCGGTTCCGGCGTCCTGGCCGGCCGCGCCGACTGGCTGCGCGCCGCCGACCCGTACCTCGCCGGTGGCGGCGCCAGCCGCAAGGTCACGCGGCGCGAGGACGGGGGAGTGGACGTGGAGTGGCACGACAGTGCGGCGCGGCACGAGGCGGGGTCGCCGAATGTGATCGGTGCCTACTCGATCGCCGCTGCCTGCAACGCCCTCACGGAGGCCGGGTTCGAGTCGCTGGTGGCCCGGGAGCAGTACCTGATCGACACCGTGCGGGCGGGGCTGGCGGAGGTGCCCGAGGTGCGGGTGCTGTCGCTGTTCGGTGACGACGCGCCTCGGGTCGGGGTCATCTCGTTCGTCGTCGAGGGGTGGAACAGCTCGCACTTCGCCGCTGCGCTGTCCGCGGAGTACGGGATCGGGGTGCGGGACGGGTTGTTCTGCGCGCATCCGCTGGTGCGGACGCTGCTGGGCAGTGAGCCGCAGACTCAGGGGGAGTGCGGGGCGCCTGAGGCGGCGCCCGGGGAGAAGTCGCTGAACGCGATCCGGGTGAGCTTCGGGGCGGGGACGCCCGATGAGCATGTGGAGCGGTTTGTGGGTGCCGTCAAGGAGCTTGTTCGGGACGGGGCTCGGTGGGAGTACCGGACGGAGGGCGGGCGCTGCGTGCCGGCGGTTTGATCGCCCCCGCCGCCCCTACCCGTTCCCATCCCTGGGGGCGCTGCCCCCAGACCCCCGTTTCGCGCCGAAAGCGCTCGTCCTCAAACGCCGGACGGGCTAAAAACAGGTCAGCTGTCCAGCCCGATCGCGAACGCCGCCTCCAGGTCGTGCTGGGAGTACGTCCGGAACGCCACGTGGGTGTCCGTTGCCTCCACGCCCGGGATCTTGCTGATGCTGCCGGGGATGATCTCCGCCAGGTCCTCGTGGGCCCTGACGCGGACCATCGCGATCAGGTCGTACGTACCGGTGACCGAGAAGACCTCGCTCACGCTGTCCAGCGCGGCGATCGACTCCGCGATCTCGGGGATCCGGTCCACGCTGGTCTTGATGAGCACGATCGCGGTGATCACGGCTGGTTCTCTCCCTCGGTGGCCGGCGCTGGGGCGGACCTCACTCTAGTGGTACGCCGATGCCGTACCCACGCGTGGACGAAGCCGAGGCCGAAGCCGACGACGTGCGCCAGATACGCGACTCCCGGGCCGCTGGACGCCCGGCCCGCCGCCACCCACTGGAGGGTCACCCAGAACGGGAGGGTCAGCCAGGCGGGGAAGCGCAGCGGCAGGAAGAAGAGGAACGGGAAGAGGCTGGTGACCCGGGCGCCCGGGAAGAGGTACAGGAACGCGCCCAGCACCGCCGAGATCGCCCCGGACGCCCCCACCAGCGTCTGCTGCGAGCCGGCGTTGGCGGCGGCGTACCCCAGCAGGGCGAGGCAGCCGCAGCCCAGATAGAAGAGGGCGAACTCCAGATGGCCCAGGCGTTCCTCCGTCATCGCGCCGAAGACGTAGAGGAACAGCATGTTGCCCAGCAGGTGGACCCAGCTGCCGTGCACGAAGAGCGCTGTGGCCGGGGTGAGCGTGGCCCGCGGGGAGCCCGTGAAGAGGTCGGCGGGGACCACGCCCCAGCGCCGGAAGTAGGCCCGCTGGGCGGCGAGCAGGGCGTCACCGGTGCCGTACCCGGGGTTCAGGCCCGAGGCGGGGCCGATGACGAAGAGCAGACAGCAGACGGCGATCAGCCCGTACGTCACCGGCGCCGACTGGGCGCGGACCGATCCGCCGACCGATCTGCCCACCGATCTGCCGAGCGTCGTGCGCCATTTTTCGAACTCGCCGACCATGGACACAGAGCATGACGTAACGGGACCGAACAGTGCAGACCGCCTCGCCGCTGTGGACGGACGGGCGGTGGGTACCCGGCAGGCCTTAGGGTTACGAGCCACACGCTCCAGGGAAACTGGCGCAGCACGGATACTAGAAGGAAAGCGAACATATCCACGATGACGGTTCCTCTGCCTACCGACACGACCCGGTGGCGCTGTGCTCTGTGCGGCAACCTCACGCGTTTCGACGTGACGCGCTCCTCGAAGGTCGTGGAGTACGTGCACCTCGACCTCGCCGGAGACCCGACGGTGGAGGAGCGCGAGGTGGTCAGTGAGACCATCGAGTCGGTGCGCTGCCGTTGGTGCAACGCCGTGGATCAGGTGGAACTCGTGGACAGGCCGGGCGCCGGCTCCTGACAGGAGCGCGGGGCCCGCACCGGAATCGGTTGGGGTGACGGATGGTGGAGACCACAGGCGGGGAGCCGGGCGACGGCGCCGCCGAGGTGCTCGACCGCCCGCTGCCCGACGGCGTGCGCAGGCGCGTCGTCCAGATCGTCTCCGACGGGTTCGGCGGGCTCACGGTCGCCGAACTGCCCGCGCAGTTGCGGCAGTACGCGCGGTTCGCGCCCAACCGGCGGGCCAAGTTCGCCGGGAACGCGATGGCCGCCGCGCTGGAGACCGACACGCTGTTCCGGCAGCGCATCGGGGAGAAGCTGCGCGAGGCCCAGCCGGAGCTGGCGGGTGCTCTCGACGCCGGTTCGCCGCCCCCGGCCGCCGATCCGCTGGACGTGGCCGCCGCGGCCTATGTGCTGCGCCCCACGGGCTGGGTCAAGCTCGTCACCGCGGCCGGCGAGGAGGCGCAGCGCGCCGACGCCGAGCGGGCCGACGAGGAGAGCCGGGCCGAACTGGAGCGGCTGCGCGAGGAGCTGACCTCCGCCCGTGACCACACCCGCGCGGAGACCGAACGGCTGCGTACGGAGCTGGAGTCGGCCAAGAAGGAGACGGAGTCGCTGCACCGCAAGCTGCGTGCGGCCCTCAGCGACGTCAAGCGGGGCGAGGCGGCCCTGCGCAAGCTGCACGCCGAGATGGAGGCCCTGCGCGGCGAGGGGCACACCCAGGTCTCCGCGGCCGAGAGCGAGACCCGGCGGCTCAAGGGGCGGCTGAGCGAGGTCGAGGCGGCCCTGGAGGCCAGCAGACGCGCCGCCCGGGAGGGGCGCAGCGTCGAGGACATGCGCGTACGGCTGCTGCTGGACACCGTGCTCGACGCGGCCCAGGGGCTGCGGCGGGAGCTGGCGCTGCCGCCGGTGTCGGTGCGGCCGGCCGAGACAGTGGAAGCGGTCGAACCGGGACGAATGACCCCGAAGGACATCGCCGCGCGGGCGCTTTCGGAGAACGACCCGGCCATCCTCGACCAGTTGCTCGCGCTGCCGCAGGCACACCTGGTCGTCGACGGCTACAACGTGACCAAGACCGGGTATCCCCAAATGCCCCTGGAGAAGCAGCGGTTGAGGCTGCTCGGTCAGCTCTCGCAGCTCGCCGCCCAGACCGGCGCCGAGGTGACCTGTGTCTTCGACGGCGCCGAACTGGCCGCTCCGGTGCTGCTGGCGCCGCCGCGCGGGGTGCGCGTCCTGTTTTCCAAGGCCGGGGTCACCGCCGACGAGCTGATCCGTCAACTGGTGCGCGCCGAGCCGCCCGGCAGGCCGGTCATCGTCGTGTCGACGGACCGCGAGGTGGCCGACGGGATCGCCAAGGCGGGCGCCCGGCCGGTGGCTTCCGCCGTGCTTCTGAAGCGGTTCTCGCGCGGCTGACAACGCCTGGGCGTAATGGTCGAATTGGCCGAACTGTGCGGAAGTGTTACGCAACGTAGCGTCAATCGAGCGTTGCTGTATGTGTGTTGTGTGTAAAAAGTGCGGTGAGTGACAAACATTTTTCATGCCAGGATTTGAAGTGATCACAGGAAGGTCACTAGGGTCATGCCTCGAACCTCCGCTCGGGTGATCACTCAAAGGGAGTGACGGCGGGAGAAGAAGGAGTTCGCCTCCGTGGCGTCCCATCGTCGACCGAAGCAGCCGAGCCGCACCCGCGTGACCGTGCTCACCACCGCCGCAGCCGCAGCCGTGGCCCTCAGTGCCAACGCCGCCAACGCCGCTCCGAGTGAGAAGCCGAGCATGGACGAGGTCAAGGCGAAGGTCGACAAGCTCTACGAGCAGACCGAGCAGGCCAGCGAGAAGCTCAACGGGGCCGAGGAGAAGCAGGACCGGCTGGAGAAGGAGATCTCCACCCTCCAGGACAACGTGGCCCGCGGTCAGGCGGACCTCAACGACCTGCGCGACAGCCTCGGACTCGCCGCCGCCGCCCAGTACCGCACCGGCAGCATCGACCCCTCCGTGCAGCTGTTCCTCTCCGCCGACCCGGACGACTACCTCGACAAGGCGTCCACGATGGACCAGCTGAGCAGTCAGCAGGTCGAGACGCTCAAGAAGGTCACGGAGAAGCAGCGCGCGCTCGCCCAGCAGCGCTCGGAGGCCACCGAGAAGCTCAAGGATCTCGCGGACACCCGCAGCGAGCTGGCCAAGAAGAAGAAGGAAGTCCAGAGCAAGCTCACCGAGGCGCGTCAGCTCCTCAACTCCATGACGGCCGCGCAGCGGGCGGCCATCGCCGCCGCCGACGCCCGCGCCAGCCGGGCCAGTGAGCGCTCCGCCCTCGACGGTGGCGGTTCGCATGTCACGGGCCGCGCCGGTTCCGCGTACGCGGTCGCGCAGAGCAAGATCGGCTCGCCGTACGTCTACAGCGCCTCGGGCCCCAACACCTTCGACTGCTCGGGCTTCACCTCCTGGTCGTTCGCCCAGGTCGGCATCCACATCCCCCGTACCTCGCAGGACCAGGCCAACGCCGGTACGCGCATCTACTCGCAGAGTGATCTCCAGGTCGGTGACCTGGTCATCTTCTACGCCGACCACCACCACGTCGGCTTCTACGCCGGCAACGGCCAGGTCCTGCACGCTCCGCGCAGCGGCACGGTCGTCCGGTACGAGTCGATCGACAACATGCCGTTCCAGTTCGGCGTACGGATCTGATCTGCTCTTCGCCGGATCGGATCGTCGTACTCCTTCCGGGTCTTTTCAAGATCAGGACACGTTGACGCCCGAACGGGCGAATCGCAACAACTTCCGCTGACCCCACGCCCCGCCCATGACCTGCGTCATAGGCGGGGCGTCACTGTGCGTGGCCGTCGAGGTCTTTGGCCGGTGCGCGGTCGCGCGGCTACTGTCGGCCCGCCCCCAACACCGGGGGATCGTCAGCGTCCGCCAGCGGAAGGAGTGCGGCTTCTCGTGGGGTTCCATCGCCGCCTTGCACCGTCCGGGTTCGACCGGGGCGCCACTGCCGCGCTCTGCGTACTGTCGGCCGCCGTGGCCGCTCTCGGCGCCGCCGTTCCGTCGGCCGTGGCCGCGCCCGCCGACAGCACCCGGGCCGAGGTCGACCGGCTCTACGCGGAGGCCGAGAAGGCCACCGAGTCCTACAACCGGGCCGACGAGCGCGCCGACGCGCTGCGCGAGCAGGTGACCCGGGCCCAGGACCGGATCGCCCGGCAGCAGCAGCGCATCAACACCATGCGGGAGGCGCTCGGTTCGCTCGCGGGCGCCCAGTACCGGTCCGGGGGCATGGACCCCTCGCTCGCGCTGCTCTTCTCCGACGACCCGGACGACTATCTGGAGAAGGCCGCCGCGCTCGACCGGATCAACGTCCACCAGGCCGGTGAGCTGCGGGAACTCCAGGCGGCCATGCGGGAACTCGACCAGGAGCGCACGGAGGCCACCGGCCGGCTCACCGAGCTCGACCGCAGCCGCAGGGCGGTCGCCGAGCACAAGCGGACCGTCGAACGGAAACTGGCGAAGGCGCGGGCGCTGCTCAACTCGCTGCCCTCCGCCGACCGCGCCGCCTACGACCGGGCCTCCCGTTCCGAGCGCGCCGACCTGCCCGACCCGGGCAACGCCGCCGCGCCGAGCGCCCGCGCGGCAGCCGCCGTCGCCGCCGCCCGCGCGGCCCTGGGCAGCCCGTACATCTGGGGCTCCAACGGGCCCTCGGGCTTCGACTGTTCGGGCCTGATGCAGTGGTCGTACGCGAAGGCCGGGGTCTCCCTGCCGCGCACCTCGCAGGCCCAGCGGTACGCCGGACAGCAGGTCCCGCTCTCCCAGGCGCAACCCGGTGACCTGGTCACCTACCGGTCCGACGCCAGCCACGTCGGGATGTACGTGGGCAACGGCCAGGTGATCCACGCCCCGTATCCGGGCGCGCCGGTGCGGTACGACCCGGTGGGCATGATGCCGGTCTCGTCGGTCACCAGGGTCTGACGGGTCTGCACGGGCCTCCACGGGTCTGAACGTCCCCTTTTTCGCGTTTTCTCGTTTTCTCGGTTTCCTGACAATCGGCCCGTACGATCGTCGGCGTGGCTGGTCGAAGGCGTACGTGGGATGCCCGAGGTGGATGGCGGGTCCGGTTCGTGGCCCTCTGGTTGCTGGTCGGCTCGCTCGGCGGCCTCGTCGCGTGCGACAGCCGGTCGGAGACCGACACCGCGTCCGCCGACGTACAGCAGCTGCTCGACCGGCGGGCGGCGGCGGTCCTCGCCGGCGACGCACCGGCGTACGCGCGGACCGGTGCGCCGGCGGAGTTCACCCGGCTGCGCGCGCTCCCGCTGGCGGCCTGGTCGTACCGTCTGACCGCCCTGCACCCCACCGGGGACGGCGAGGCCACCGCCGACGTGCAGCTGAGCTACCGCGTCGAGGGCATCGACAAGGCACCCCTGAACACCGGCCGGACACTGAGCCTCACGGAACGGGCCGACGGCCACTGGTACGTCGACGCCGACCGGCCCGCCCGCGAGGCCGGCCAGCAGCTGTGGGACCAGGGGACGGTGACGGCCGTACGCGGCACCCACAGCCTCGTACTGGGGGTCGGCCAGTCGACGCGGACCCTGAGCCGGTACGCGGGCCTCGCCGACCGTGCCGTGCCGTTGGTGACCCAGGCGTGGGGCGGCGCGTGGACGAGGCGGATCGTGGTCCTCGTACCGAAGTCGCTGGACGGGATGGCGGCGCTGCTCGGGTCACCCGCCTCCTCGTACCGGGGGATAGCCGCCGTCACGACCGGGGAGACGGGCGGGTCGGTGCGGGCGCCCGCGGACCGGATCATCGTCAACCCCGACGCGTACAGCGTGCTCGGCGACTTCGGCAAGCAGGTCGTGCTCACCCACGAGACCACGCATGTGGCCACCCGTACCGCCACCTCGGCCGCCACGCCCCTGTGGCTCTCCGAGGGGTACGCGGACTGGGTCGGCTACCGGTCCACGGGCCGTACGCCGACTCAGGTGGCGCCCGAACTGGCGCGCGTCGTGGACTCGGGCGAGGTGCCGGACGCGCTTCCCGTGGACGCGGACTTCGGCTTCGACGGGGACGGGGCGAAGCTGGCCCGGGCGTACGAGAGCGGCTGGCTGGCGTGCCGGATGATCGCCGACCGGTGGGGCGAGACGCGGCTCGGCGAGTTCTACCGGGCCGTGGGGGCGCACGGGACGCGGGCGGGGGCCGTCGAAGGGGCGCTGGCTGACGTGCTGGGGACCACGCCGAAGGAGTTCACCGCGCTCTGGCGGGACTATGTCCGCGCTCAGCTCGGCTGAGTCTCCCTGGTGCGGGTGGCCTGGTCGGGCAGTGGCGGGAGCTGCGCCCGGGGCGGAGCCGTCGTACGCCACAGCTCACGGGCGGCCGTGAGGGAGGCGACGAGCAGGAGGCCGTTGCGGGTGAACAGGAGAGCCATGCCGTAGGCATCGCTGGCGACCACGTGTCCGAAGCCGACGGGGAACTCCAGGACCGTCAACAGACAGGCGACGACGACCAGGGCGCCGGGCAGGGTCATCCGGCTCGCGCGGAAGCAGAGGCAGACGGCGGCCAGGCCGACCAGCCACACCATGTACTGCGGGCTGATCACCCGGCTGGTCACCGTGAACAGCAGTACCGCCACGAAGGCCGCGTCGGCGAGGGTGTGCGGCAGGAAGCGGGTGGCGCGCAGCCGCCACAGCAGCAGCCAGCCGAAGGCGACGACGCTCAGCAGCAATGCCACCGTGCTCACGGTCTTCACATACGGGCCCAGGAATTCGATGGAGCCGTAGTTCAGTGCCACCCGGCCCTCCCAGCCGAACTGCCGGCCGACATGGAAGACGAGGGCGCCCAGCGACTCCACCTCGGTGCCCCGGTCGCCCTGGAAGGTCAGGAAGGCGAAGGCGCCGGGCATGGCCACCGCGAACAGCGCGGCCAGCGCGGCCACGGTGACGGCCGCCGAGGCCCACGCCCGCCGCCGTACGGCCCCGACGAGCAGCAGCGCCGGCCAGACCTTCAGCAGGGCCCCGAAGCCCGCCAGGGCGCCCATGAGACGCGGATGCCGGGCCCCGGCGAGCAGCGCGGCCACCGCCACGGCGGTCACCATCACGTCGTACCGGGCGTAGACGGTCGGGCCCAGCAGCGGGACGCCCACCACCCAGACCCAGGTGCCGCGCTGCGTCCCGCCGGGGCGTGCGCCCGCGTACCGGAGGAGGGCCAGGACGACCAGGTCGGCGAGGAAGGCCAGGACGAAGAAGGCCGTCGCGTAGTCCAGGAACGGCAGGGTGGCGGGGGAGAGGATCGCGAGGGCGGCGGCGGGCGGGTACTGCCAGGTGACGTCGGCGAGGGGGAAGGTGCCGTGGCTCAGTACCTCGTACCAGCCGTGGTAGATCACCGAGACGTCGCTCGTGACGTCCGGGCCGGGGAAGACGAGCACCTTGAACACGAAGAGCAGCAGGAGCAGCCGGGTCAGTCCCCAGGTGCCCAGCAGTGCCACGGGGAGCCGCCGCCGTCCTCTGCTCGCGATGTCCACCTGAACCCCTGTTCGTGCCTCTGCGCCGTCGTGCGTGCGGCCATGATCTCCCGAGCGGCTGTGCGAATGCCGCAAACCGGGCCGGACAGCTGTGAGGGTTCTGGAAGGGTGCGGGGAGGGGTTCGGTAGGGTCGTCGGCGATGCGAAAGACCCTGATCGTGACGAACGACTTTCCGCCCCGGCCGGGCGGCATCCAGGCCTTCCTGCACAACATGGCCCTGCGGCTCGATCCCGGCCGGCTCGTCGTCTACGCCTCCACCTGGAAGCGGGGCCCCGAGGGGGCCCGGGCCACGGCCGCCTTCGACGCCGAGCAGCCCTTCACCGTCGTGCGGGACCGGACGACGATGCTGCTGCCGACGCCCGCGGTCACCGCGCGGGCCGTCGGGCTGCTGCGTGAACACGGGTGCGCGTCGGTGTGGTTCGGGGCCGCGGCGCCGCTCGGGCTGATGGCTCCGGCCCTGCGGAAGGCGGGCGCCGAGCGGCTTGTGGCGACGACCCACGGTCATGAGGCGGGGTGGGCGCAGCTGCCGGCGGCGCGTCAACTGCTGCGCAGGATCGGCGAGTCGACGGACACCATCACCTACCTCGGCGAGTACACGCGGTCGCGGATCGCCGGCGCGCTGACTCCGGGAGCGGCCCGGCGGATGGTCCAGCTGCCGCCCGGGGTCGACGAGAAGACCTTCCACCCGGGGTCGGGGGGCGCCGCGGTCCGCGCCCGGCTCGGGCTCACCGACCGGCCTGTCATCGTGTGCGTCTCGCGGCTGGTCCCGCGCAAGGGGCAGGACACGCTGATCCTGGCGATGCCCCGCATCCTCGCGGCCCAGCCGGAAACGGTCCTGCTGATCGTCGGCGGCGGCCCCTACGCGCGGGAACTGCGCAAACTCGCCCACGAGACCGGTGTCGTCGACTCGGTCCGCTTCACCGGTCCGGTGCCCTGGTCCGAGCTGCCCGCCCACTACGGGGCCGGGGACGTCTTCGCGATGCCGTGCCGGACGCGCCGGGGCGGTCTGGACGTCGAGGGGCTCGGGATCGTGTACCTGGAGGCGTCCGCGACGGGACTGCCCGTGGTCGCCGGCGACTCGGGGGGCGCGCCGGACGCGGTCCTGGACGGCGAGACCGGCTGGGTGGTGCGCGGACGCTCCGTGGAGGAGACCGCCGACCGCATCACCGTCCTGCTCGGCGACGCCGAACTGCGCGCCCGGATGGGGGAGCGGGGGCGCGCCTGGGTCGAGGAGCGATGGCGCTGGGACCTGCTCGCGGAGGAGCTGAAGAAGCTGCTGTGACGCCGGGCGCCCGAAACGCCCGGACACATCCGACGACATAAAGGTACGCACCTACTAGGCGGAAGTCGAAATTCCGCCGATGCTGCGGTCATGACAGAAAAGCTGATACACCGTCAGTTGATGCAGCATCAGCTGACGAGACGTCAAATACTGGGCATGGCCGCCTTCCAGACGGCCGCCGCCCTCGGCTTCACCCGCGTCGGCCTCCAGTCCGCCCAGGCCGTCGAACCCGCCGCCGTCGAGTCCGCCCCCGCCATCGTCATCGGTTCCGGGTACGGCGGCGCGGTCGCCGCCCTCCGCCTCGGCCAGGCCGGCATCCGCACCCTCGTCCTCGAGATGGGCCGCCTCTGGAACACGGCGGGCCCCGACGGCAAGATCTTCTGTTCCACCGCCGCCCCCGACAAGCGCTCCATGTGGTTCAAGAACCGCACCGAGGCGCCGCTGGCCAGCTTCCTGTGGCTGGACGTCGTCAACAAGGACATCACCCCCTACCCCGGCGCCCTGGACCGTGTGCACTACGACGCCATGTCCGTGTTCCTCGGCCGCGGGGTCGGCGGCGGTTCGCTGGTCAACGGCAGCATGGCGGTCACCCCGCTCCAGTCGTACTTCGCCGAGCAGTTCCCCGGCGTCAACACCGCCGAGATGTACGGCACCTACTTCCCGCGGGCCCGCGCGATGCTCGGTGTCAACAGCGTGGACCCCGCCTGGTTCGAGTCCACGGAGTGGTACCGCTTCAGCCGGATCTCCCGCAAGCACGCCGAGAAGACGGGCCTGAAGACCACTTTCGTACCCAGCGTCTACGACTTCGACTACATGCAGCGCGAGGCGGCCGGCACGGCCACCAAGTCCGCGCTCGGCCAGGAGGTCATCTACGGCAACAACTACGGCAAGCGCAGCCTCGACAAGACGTACCTCGCCTCCGCGCTCGGCACCGGCAACGTCACCATCAACACCATGGAACGCGTCAGGGCGATCACCCGGGCCGCCGACGGGACGTACGTCCTGACCGCCGACCGGATCGACGAGACGGGCGCCGTCGTCCAGACCAAGCAGTACGGGTGCACCTATCTGTTCCTCGGCGGCGGCAGCGTCGGGACCACCGAACTCCTCGTGCGGGCCCGGGAGACGGGCACACTGCCCGCGCTCAACGCCGACGTGGGCACCGGGTGGGGGACCAACGGCAACGTGATGCTCGGACGCGCCAACCACCTGTGGGACACCGTCGGGGCCAACCAGTCGACGATGCCGGTCATGGGCATCGACGACTGGGCCAACACCGCCAACCCGGTCTTCGCCGAAATCGCCCCGCTGCCAACGGGGTTGGAGCACTGGGTGAGCCTCTATCTGGCGATCACCAAGAACCCGGAGCGGGCCTCGTTCACCTACGACGCGGCGACCGACTCGGCGCGGCTGCGGTGGAGCGCCGCCCAGAGCGCGGTGTCCGTCGCCATGGCCAAGAAGCTGTTCGACCGGATCAACTCGGCCAACTCCACCATGTACCGGTACGACCTGTTCGGCTCGGGCAACAAGATCTTCGCCGACGACTTCACCTACCACCCGCTGGGCGGCTGCGTGTTGGGCAAGGCGACCGACAACTACGGGCGGGTGAAGGGGTATTCGAAGCTGTACATCACCGACGGTTCGCTGGTGCCCGGGTCGATCGGGGTGAACCCGTTCGTGACGATCACCGCGCTCGCGGAACGGACGATGGCGCGGGTCCTCGCCGAGGACACCGCGCCATGACGGCCAAGGGGTTCAGCAGGGCCGACCGGGCCGGCTAAGCCAGCCGGGCCAACTGGGTTTACTAACCCTGGTAGATCGCCTCGATCTGGTCCGCGTAGTCCTTCGCCACCACATTGCGCTTGAGCTTCAGGGACGGCGTCAGGTGGCCCGACTCCTCGGAGAACTGGGAGGCCAGAATGCGGAACTTCCGCACCGATTCCGCCTTCGACACCGCGGCGTTGCCGTCGTCGACCGCGTCCTGGACCGCCGCGAGGAGATCCGGGTCATGGGCGAGCGACGCCGCGGTGGACCCGGCCGGCTTGCCGTGCTCGTCGGCCCAACGACCCAGGAACTCCTCGTCGATGGTGACGAGCGCGCCCACGAACGGCCGTCCGTCGCCCACCACCATGCACTCCGCGACCAGCGCGTGCGCGCGGATGCGGTCCTCGATCACGGCCGGGGCGACGTTCTTGCCGCCCGCGGTCACGATGATCTCCTTCTTACGGCCGGTGATGCTCAGGAAGCCGTCCTCGTCGAGGGTCCCGATGTCACCGGTGTGGAACCAGCCGTCCGCCAGCGCCTCCTCGGTGGCGCCGGGGTTGTTCCAGTACCCCTTGAACAGGTGCTCGCCGTGCAGCAGGACCTCGCCGTCGTCGGCGATGCGCACGACCGAGCCGGGCAGCGGCTGGCCCACCGAGCCGATCTTCTGCCGGTCCCAGGGGTTGAACGCGGTGGCGGCACAGGACTCGGTGAGCCCGTAGCCCTCGAGGACCGTGAAGCCGATGCCCCGGAAGAAGTGCCCGAGCCGCTCACCGAGCGGAGCGCCACCGGAGATGGCGTACTCGCCCTTGCCGCCGAGGACCGCGCGCAGCTTGCTGTAGACCAGCTTGTCGAACGTCCTGTGCTTGATCTTCAGGCCCAGGGACGGGCCCGACGGGGTGTCCAGCGCCCGGCTGTACGCGATCGCCGTGTCGGCGGCCTTGTCGAAGATCCTGCCCTTGCCGTCCGCCTGAGCCTTGGCCCGCGCCGAGTTGTAGACCTTCTCGAAGACGCGCGGCACACCGAGGATCAACGTCGGCCGGAACGAGGCCAGTTCGTCGGTGAGGTTCTTGATGTCCGGGACGGTGCCCAGCTTGATCGGCGCCATCATCGGCGCGATCTGCACCAGCCGCCCGAAGACATGCGCGAGGGGAAGGAAGAGAAGGACCGAGCACTCCCCGGTACGGAACAGGGGTCGAAGCCGCTCGACGACGTTCCCGCACTCGGCGAAGAAACTGCGGTGCGTCAGCACACAGCCCTTGGGCCGGCCGGTCGTACCGCTCGTGTACACGATGGTCGCCGGGTCGTCGGCCTTCGCGTGCGCGCCGCGCTCCTCGACGGTCGCGTCCGAGACGCCCTGACCGGCCCGCCCCAGTTCCTCCACCGCGCCGGCCTCGATCTGCCAGACGTGCTTCAGCTCGGGCAGTTGATCGCGCACCGACGCCACGGAGGCGGCGTGGCCGTCCAGTTCCACGATGATCGCGGTGGCCCCCGAGTCGCTGAGGATCCACTGCACCTGCTCGGGCGAACTGGTCTCGTACACGGGCACGGTCACCGCGCCGGCGCACCAGATCGCGAAGTCGAACAGCGTCCACTCGTACCGCGTACGGGACATCAGGGCGACCCGGTCGCCCGGTGCGATCCCGGCGGAGATGAGGCCCTTCGCGGCGGCGTTCACCTCGGCGAGGAACGTCGTGGCCGTCACGTCCTGCCACGCGCCGCCCACCTTGCGGGCGATGACGGCGACATCCGGATGCTGCGCGGCGTTTCGACGGACGATGTCGGTCAGATTTCCGTCGGCGGGGACCTCGTACAAGGCCGGAAGGCTGAACTCGCGCAAGACTGCTGCTCCTCATAGGGCGCCGGCGCCACGACGTTGTGCGATGCGACGGTGCGGTCCATGGCTCGGGCAAGTACTCGACGGATCCATGGTTGAAATCCTGAGTACGACTGGACTGCCCGGACGTTACCCGCCGGTATGGCTTCTATGACAGGGGGGTCGGGCGAGATGTTCGAGGCATCACACGGGATTGGTGTCTTTTACGCACAGTAGTGCACGGTTTTCTTGACCGGCCAGTAATCGTCGGCGACCCCCCTGTTCTGTTCACCCGTGCCCCACACGCCTACCCTTGATCGCCATGGCACCCACACCGCGGGGCAACCCACGTGCGAAGAGGACGCGTATCCATGTGGTCAGCGACGTGCACGGCAACGTGCGGGACCTGGCCGAAGCCGGTGCGGGCGCGGACGCCCTGATCTGTCTGGGCGACCTGGTCCTCTTCCTCGACTACGCAGACCACTCGCGCGGCATCTTCCCCGACCTCTTCGGCGCCGAGAACGCGAGCCGCCTCGTGGCGCTGCGCACGGCCCGCCGCTTCGAGGAGGCCCGCGAACTCGGCGCCCGCCTGTGGGCCGGGGTCGGGGCGGACCGGGCGACGGTGATCGAGAAGGCGGTGCGCAAGCAGTACGCCGAACTGTTCGCCGCGTTCCCCACCCCGACGTACGCCACCTACGGCAACGTCGACATGCCGACACTGTGGCCGGAGTACGCCGGACCGGGCACCCAGGTCCTCGACGGTGAGCGGGTCGAGATCGGCGGCCGGACCTTCGGCTTCGTCGGCGGCGGCCTGCGCACGCAGATGCGCACGCCGTACGAGATCAGCGACGAGGAGTACGCGGCCAAGATCGAGGCGGTCGGCGAGGTCGACGTGCTCTGCACGCACATCCCGCCGGAGGTACCGGAACTGGTGTACGACACGGTCGCGCGCCGCTTCGAACGCGGCAGCCGTGCGCTGCTGGACGCGATCCGGCGCACCCGCCCCCGGTACGCGCTGTTCGGCCATGTCCACCAGCCGCTGGCCCAGCGGATGCGCATCGGCGGCACGGAGTGCGTCAACGTCGGGCACTTCGCGGGGAGCGGAAAGCCATGGGCGCTCGAATGGTGACGCCGGTGGCGACCCGGGTCCGGGTGGCAACGCCCTGTCCCGCGCGGGGTAGCCTTCACGCTGCACATACGTGCGTACCAACCCTCCCTCACCGGACCGCATCTGGAGGAGCCACGGCGATGGCGGAATTCACCAGTTCGAGCATCACGATCGAGGCGGCACCGAACGAGGTGATGGCGGTGATCGCCGACTTCGCCCGTTACCCGGACTGGACCGGCGAGGTGAAGGAGGCGGAGGTCCTGAAGACCGACGCCCAGGGCCGCGCCGAGCAGGTCCGCCTGGTCATGGACGCCGGCGCGATCAAGGACGACCAGACCCTCGGCTACACCTGGACCGGCGAGCACGAGGTCTCCTGGACCCTGGTCAAGTCGCAGATGCTGCGGGCGCTGGACGGCTCGTACATCCTGAAGCCGGCCGGGGCCGGGGCGACCGAGGTCACCTACCAGCTGACGGTCGACGTCAAGATCCCGATGCTCGGCATGATCAAGCGCAAGGCGGAGAAGGTCATCATCGACCGGGCGCTGGCGGGCTTGAAGAAGCGCGTGGAGAACCCGAAGTAGCCGGTTCTGCGATTCAAGCGCCGGCCGGGATGTCCAGCCCGTCCGGCGTTTGAGGACGAGGCCCGTTCAGGGCCGTGGCGGGGGTCCGGGGGCTGCAGGCCCCAGGGACGGGACGGGTAGGGGCGGCGGGGGCGAGATACCGTTCACCCCCATGCGCACCATCCTCGTAACCGGCCCCGGCGGCTCGGGCCGCACCACCCTCGCCGCGGCCACCGCCCTGACCGCGGCGCGCGACGGCACCCCCACCCTCGTCCTCAGCACCGACCGCACCGACACCCTCGGGTCCGCCCTCGGCACCCCCACCGGATCCACCCCCGTCCCCGTCCCGGGCACCCCCCACCTCACGGCCTGGCGCCCCGACGCCGTCACCCGCTTCCGCGCCGACCTCACCGCCTTCCAGGACCGCGCCGCGAACGTGCTCGACTTCCTGGGCGCATCCCGGCTCGACCCCGAGGAGGTCACCCCGATCCCCGGCGCCGAGGAACTCGCCCTGCTGCGCGCCCTGCGCGACGCCGCGCTCTCGGAGGCGTACGAACTCCTCGTCGTGGACCTGCCCCCCACCCCGCAGGCCCTCGCCCTTCTCTCCCTCCCCGACGAACTGCGCCGCTATCTGCGCCGGCTCCTCCCGGCCGAGCGCCAGGCCGCCCGCGCCCTGCGTCCCGTACTCGGCCGCCTCGCCGGCGTACCGATGCCCTCGGAGTGGCTGTACGACGCCGCCGCCCGCTGGGACGTGGAACTGGCCGCCGTCACCGCGGTCGTCGAGGACCGGGACACCGTCGTACGACTGGTCGCCGAACCCGGCCCGGCCGGCGCCGACGCCGTACGCGCCGCCACCACCGGACTCGCCCTGCGCGGCCTGCGCGCCGACGTGCTGCTCGCCAACCGCGTCCTGCCGGAGCCCTCGACCGACCCCTGGCTCGCCTCCGTCACCGCCCAGCAGCGCAAGACGATCGACGCGTGGGCCGAGTCCGCCCAGGCCCCCGGGGCGTACGCCGTCCACCAGGTCCCGCACCTCGGACACGACCCGCGCGGCACCGACGACCTGGCCGCCCTGCGCGCACCCGCCGTCAACCGGACCCCCGCCCCCATCGAGTGGCCCGTCACCGACCAGCTGGCCGACGACGGTGTGCTCGTCTGGCACATCCCGCTGCCCGGCGCGATACGCGACGAACTCGACCTCGTCCGGCGCGGCGACGAACTCGTCCTCACCGTAGGCCCGTTCCGCCGTATCGTCCCGCTGCCCTCGGCGCTGCGCCGCTGCACGGTGGCCGGCGCCGCCCTGCGCGACGGCGAGCTGAGGATCCGTTTCACGCCGGACCCCGGCCTCTGGCCGCAGACACGATGAACCGTGTACGTCCATTCGGGTACCGTCGTAGAGACGAACCGTAGTCAGGAGCCCGCCATGAGCGAAGAGCGCCCCACGTCCGACGCCGCTCGGGGGGAGGCCGCCGGCGAGGCACCGTTCGAGACGCCCGCCACCGACTCCGACGCGTGGGCGAAGGCCTGCGCCGAGGACCTCGAGGCCGAGAAGGCGCGCCGCCGGGCCCGGTACGGGCCGCCGCCCGGCTCGGCCGCCGAGGAACTGCGCAAGCTCGTCGACGCCGTCTCGGACAAGCTGTCGTCCCTCCAGTCACCGCTGCTGGGCGCGGTCGCCCAGGGCACCGCCCAGCAGGTGGTGCGCCAGGTCGTCCAGCAGGCCAAGGCCGCCGTCGAGCCGGTGATCGAACGCAACCCGGACGTCTTCGACCACCTGGCGGCCGCGGGCAACGAACTGTTCGCCGCCTACCGCTCGGCCGTCGAGTCCCAGGAACGCCGCTGGACGAGCCGGGAGACCCAGCGGGAGAAGCAGGGCGGCGAGGACCGGGGCCACGGCCGGGACGAGGGAACCGGCTCCGGCTCCGGTGAGCGCATCGACCTGGACTGACAGTTCCCTCGATCACTGACAGCCCCCTCATTTCGGGCCCCGCCGGGCCCGCCCACCGTGCGGACGACGAGAACCCGGCCACAGGGCCTCGGGTACCGTTGTCCGTAGCGGGGCTCGACCGAAACTGAGGGATTCATGGGACTCACCATCGGCGTCGACATCGGCGGCACCAAGATCGCGGCCGGCGTGGTCGACGAGGAAGGCAACATCCTCTCGACCCACAAGGTGCCGACCCCGGGCACGCCCGAGGGCATCGTGGACGCCATCGCCGCCGCCGTCGAGGGCGCGCGGGCCGGGCACGAGATCGTCGGCGTCGGCATCGGCGCGGCCGGATACGTGAACCGTCAGCGTTCCACGGTCTACTTCGCGCCCAACATCGACTGGCGCGAGGAGCCGCTGAAGGACAAGGTCGAGGCCCGCGTGGGCCTGCCGGTCGTCGTCGAGAACGACGCGAACGCGGCGGCGTGGGGCGAGTACAAGTTCGGTGCCGGCAAGGGCCACCGCAACGTCATCTGCATCACCCTCGGCACCGGCCTCGGCGGCGGCATCATCATCGGCAACAAGCTGCGCCGCGGCCACTTCGGCGTGGCCGCCGAGTTCGGCCACATCCGCGTCGTCCCCGACGGCCTGCTGTGCGGCTGCGGTTCGCAGGGCTGCTGGGAGCAGTACGCGTCCGGCCGCGCCCTCGTCCGATACGCCAAGCAGCGCGCCAACGCGACCCCCGAGAACGCGGAGCTGCTCCTCTCGCTGGGCGACGGCACCCCCGAGGGCATCGAGGGCAAGCACATCTCGATGGCCGCGCGACAGGGCGACCCGGTCGCCGTCGACTCGTACCGCGAACTGGCCCGCTGGGCCGGCGCGGGCCTCGCCGACCTGGCCTCCCTCTTCGACCCGTCCGCCTTCATCGTCGGCGGCGGTCTCTCGGACGAGGGCGAACTGGTCCTGGACCCCATCCGCAAGTCCTACAAGCGCTGGCTGGTGGGCGGCAACTGGCGCCCGGTCGCCGACGTCATCGCCGCCCAACTGGGCAACAAGGCAGGCATGGTAGGCGCAGCAGACCTGGCAAGAGAACCCGACCCGATCATGTAAACCCACCCATGACTGTGGCCGCTCGCCGTTCCCTCGCAGGGACGGCGAGCGGTGTGCTTTTCAGGGGCACGGGGCGGGCTTTCAGGGGCGCGGGGAACTGCGCGAAAACCCCCCACCGACCGTCAGCCAACCACCAACCGCACCCCCCTCATAGGGGCGCGGGGAACTGCGCGACAAGCCCCCACCAACCGCCGGCCAACCAACAACCGCACCCCCACGGCGGGTTACCCCCACCCCCCTTACCTCACCTACGTATCTTGACCACCATGGCGACGAACCCCCCGCTACCAGAACCCCGCACAAACCCCGACGGTTCCGCCGTCATCCGAGTCCTCAGCTACAACATCCGCTCGATGCGCGACGACAACACCGCCCTCGCCCGAGTCATCACCGCCTGCGCCCCCGACCTGGTCCTCATCCAGGAAGCCCCCCGCTTCTTCCGCTGGCGCAAGAAACTCGCCCGCCTCGCAGCAGCCTCCGGCCAGGTACTCCTCTCCGGCGGCGCCACCGCCGCCGGCCCCGCCCTCCTGTGCTCCCTGCGCGCGACGGTCGAACGCACCGAGGACGTCCTCCTCCCCCTCACCCCCGGACAGCACCGCCGAGGCTTCGCGACAGCGGTCGTCCGCTTCGGGGACGCCCGCCTCGGCGTACTGAGCTCCCACCTGAGCCTGCACGAGGAGGAGCGGTACGAGCAGTCGGGCCTGCTCCTCGACCGCCTCGCCGCGCTCGGCGCACCGCACGCGGTCGCGGGCGGCGACCTCAACGAACGCCCGGACGGCCGCAGCTTCCGGCGCCTGGCCACCGGCCTCCAGGACTGCTGGACCACCGCTCCCTGGGGCACGGAGTACACGTCGACGCCCACCGACCCCCATCAGCGGATCGACGCGATCCTGGCCACGCCGGGCATCGAGGTGCTCGGGTGCGGGGTGCCGGTGGGCCTGCCCGGGGTGACGGAGACAGACCTGAGGGCGGCCACGGACCACCTTCCGGTCCTGGCCGCCCTCAGAGTGCCGGCTGCAGCGAACCCGTGATTACGGGGGGGGCCGTCAGACCACGGCCCCCCGCCCCGGGTCCTCCTCGTCGTCCTCGTCGCCCTTCATCCGCATCACCAGCGTCGCGAACCCGCCGAGGAACCCGCCGATGCCCAGGGTCGTCAGCCACCAGGTCATGTCCCAGCCCAGCAGCACGGCAAGAAGCAGCAGGACCGGACCGCCGAGCACCCCCAGCCAGGCGAACCGGGCGGTCGTGTCGGAGGCGGGCAGCGGAGGCGGCTCCGGGGGGACGAAGTGGCCCTCGTCGTCATCGTCGAAGTCGTCCTCCGACCCCTCCGGCATGCTGTAGTCGCGCGGACCGCCGACTCCGGGGGCGAAGGCGACGGAGCTGCCCAGCGGCTTCGCGGGCTGCCCGTCGCCCTTGGCCACCTTGTCGGCGTTGCCCTTGGGGTCGGGGTCCACGGAGTCGTCATTCGGTTCCGGTTCGAGCAGTGCCAGGTCCTCGACGGACTTGAACGGTTTCGCGCCGGGCGGGTCCGGCGGCTCGTCGCCGTACGCCTCGACGATCGCGGCCCACGCGGCCGCCTCGTCGAAGGGCACGCCCTTCTCCTCCGGCTCGCGGTCGGAGTCGTGCTCAGCCACCCGTGGCCGTCCCTTCCTGCTGCCCCACCTGGTCTGACTGCCGGCTCTGGTGCGGTACCTGCGCGTCACCGGCATCCAGTCCGACCGGGTCCTGGGAGTCCTTGGACTCCTCGGCCCCCTCACCGGCCGCGGGTGCGAGCCGGAGGACGAACGCGTGGCTCTCCTCGAAGATCCGGTCCGCATCATTGTCCAACGTCGCGACGTGGTAACTCTGTTCCAGCACGATCTCCGTGACGTCCGTGGAGGACACCCGGCTCAGCACCCGGGCCGAGTCGGCCGGCGGCACGACATGGTCGGCCCGGCTGTGCAGCAGCAGCATCGGCTGGGTGACCTGCGGCAACTCGCCGTCGACCAGACGGTAGAAGTTCCGCATCGAGTGCGCCGCGTGCAGCGGAACCCTGGGATAGCCGACCTCGGCGACACCCTCCTTCTTGATGTCGCTCACGATGCCGGGCACCGAGGGCACGAGATGACGCACCACCGGAAGGGCGTACGCGGCGAGACCGTGCACCTTGTTCGCCGGGTTGACGACCACGATGCCGCTGATCCGGTCGCCGTACCGCGCGGCGAGCCGCAGGGTCAGGGCGCCGCCCATCGACAGGCCGAAGACGAACACCCGGGCGCAGCGCTCGAGCAGGGCGCGCAGCTCGCGGTCCACCTCCGCGTACCAGTCCTGCCAGCCGGTGAGCTGCATGTCCTCCCAGCGCGTGCCGTGCCCGGGCAGCAGCGGCAGCGAAACGGTCAGTCCGCGCTCGGCGAGGTACTCCGCCCAGGGGCGCAACGACTGCGGGGAACCGGTGAAACCGTGACAGAGGAGGACTCCGACCTCCCCGCCCTCATGGCGGTACGGCTCGGCTCCAGGAAGGACCGGCACCATCGGTCTCCTGTTCATGGGGTGGGTTACTGGGGTGGGTGATCACGCATGGAAGCCACGAGGCTTCGAGGCGTACTTCACCGTACGCGACCGCACTGACACCGACCAGGGCCGTCGGGTTCTTTGGCAGTCCCGCGGGATAAGGTCTGATCTACACACTCAGGAGGCACTCGGTTGTTGTACGGCGCGATGAAGGTTTCCGTCGGGGTACCGCTGAAGGTCGCCTTCAGGCCCTGGGTGGAAGGCCTGGAGAACGTTCCGGCCGAGGGTCCGGCGATCCTGGCGAGCAACCACCTGTCCTTCTCCGACTCCTTCTTCCTGCCCGCGGTCCTCGACCGCAAGGTCACCTTCATCGCGAAGGCGGAGTACTTCACGACGCCCGGCCTCAAGGGCCGGATGACCGCCGCCTTCTTCAAGGGCGTCGGCCAGCTGCCGGTCGACCGCTCCGGGGCACGCGGTGCGGGCGAGGCCGCGATCAAAAGCGGTGTCGAAGTCCTGGAGCGCGGTGAGCTGTTCGGCATCTATCCGGAGGGCACGCGCTCGCCCGACGGCCGCCTCTACCGGGGCAAACCCGGCGGCCTCGCGCGCGTGGCGCTCGCCACGGGGGCGCCGGTCATCCCGGTCGCGATGATCGACACCGAAAAGATCCAGCCGCCGGGCAAGGTGATGCCCAAGCTGATGCGCCCGGGCATCCGGATCGGCGAGCCGCTCGACTTCAGCCGCTACCACGGCATGGAACACGACCGTTTCGTGCTCCGGGCCGTGACCGACGAGGTCATGTACGAAATCATGAAGCTCTCCGGCCAGGAGTACGTCGACATCTACGCCTCGGCCGCCAAGCGCCGGATCGCCGAAGAGGCGAAGGCGGAGAAACAGGCCGAGAAGCAGGCGCAGAAAGCACGGTCGAGCACCAAGTAGCGATATCTGGGGGCGGATTCGGGGGCGGGTCCGTCGGAGGGCGGGGGACATGGCCGTAAGTCAGAAGGCCGTACGTGAGAAGGCCGGGCGCAGACAGACCGGTGCTCCGAAGGTCGTGCGGATGTCGGTCGAGCAGCCGTTGTGGCGCGCGCTCACCGGGTACCGCATCCTGACGATGCTGTACGCGATCGGGCTGTTCGCCAACTCCTACGACGAGTTCGCGCGGCCCTGGGTGGCCGTCGCCTACTTCTCGGTGCTGTTCGTCTGGAACTTCGCGACCCTGCCCAAGGTGGCCAACGCGGCCAACTGCACGAAGCGCTTCCTCGCCGCCGACCTCACCATCGCGCTGGCCGGGATACTCCTCACGCTCGTCGCCGAGACGCACGAGAGGATCGCCTCGGGCGGCCCCACGCTGCCGTCGATATGGACGGCCGGCTCGGTGCTGGCCTTCGCGATCAAGGGCGGCTGGCGCTGGGCGGCCTTCGCCTCGACACTGGTCGCCGTCGTGAACCTCGTCGAGCGCGGCACCCCGGCCCGCGACACCGTCCACAACGTGGTCCTGGTGTGGGTCGCCTCCATCGCCATCGGGTACGTCGTCGAGGTCGCCCGCGCCTCCGAGCGCACCCTCGCCCGCGCCCTGGAGATCGAGGCCGCGACCCGCGAACGGGAGCGGCTCGCCCGGGACATCCACGACAGCGTCCTGCAGGTACTGGCGATGGTGCAGCGGCGCGGCGCCGTGCTCGGCGGCGAGGCGGGGGAACTGGGCCGGATGGCCGGCGAACAGGAGGTCGCCCTGCGCGCCCTGGTCTCCGGCGGCCTCGTACCGGAGTCACGGGCCTCGGCGTCCGGCGCTGCCGCCGGCCCGGCGGGGGAGACCGCGCAGGACTCGCCCGACCCGGTGGACCTGCGCACCCTGCTCGTCCCGTACGCCACCTCGACGGTCACGCTCTCCGAGCCCGGCGCGCCCGTGCCGCTCGCCCGGGCCGCCGCGAAGGAGCTGGCCGCGGCGGTCGGCGCCGCCCTGGACAACGTACGCAAGCACGCGGGGGAGGGGGCGCGGGCCTGGATCCTCATCGAGGACGAGCCGGACTCCGTCGTCGTGACCGTGCGCGACGACGGGCCGGGCATCCCGGAGGGGCGGCTCGCGCAGGCCGAGGGGGAGGGGCGGCTCGGCGTGGCCCAGTCGATCCGCGGCCGACTGCGCGATCTCGGCGGCGACGCCCAGCTGATCTCGGTGCCGGGGCAGGGCACGGAGGTCGAACTGACGGTACCGAAGGACAGCGGAGCGGCACGGGGGAAGGCGGAGCGGCGGCGATGACGGACACCGGGAACGAGAACAAGGACGAGAAGCCCATGAGCGGAACCGCAAGCGGAGAAGGGAGCCAGAGCCCCCTTCGGGTCATGGTCGTCGACGACCACCCCATGTGGCGGGACGCGGTCGCCCGCGACCTCGCCCAGTCCGGGTTCGACGTGGTCGCCACGGCGGGCGACGGCGAGCAGGCCGTACGCCGCGCCCGGGCCGTCACCCCCGACGTCCTTGTGCTCGACCTCAACCTGCCCGCGAAACCGGGTGTCCAGGTCTGCAAGGAGGTCGTCGGGTCCAACCCCGGGCTGCGCGTCCTGGTCCTCTCGGCGAGCGGCGAGCACGCCGACGTCCTGGAGGCGGTGAAGTCGGGCGCGACCGGCTATCTGCTGAAGTCGGCCTCGACGGAGGAGCTGATCGACGCGGTACGCCGTACGGCGGTCGGCGACCCGGTGTTCACCCCGGGCCTGGCCGGTCTGGTCCTCGGCGAGTACCGCCGCCTCGCCTCCGAGCCGGCCCCGGCGGCGGGCGACGACGAACCCAAGGCGCCGCAGCTCACCGACCGCGAGACGGAGGTACTGCGGCTGGTGGCCAAGGGCCTCAGCTACAAGCAGATCGCCGACCGCCTGGTCATCTCCCACCGCACGGTCCAGAACCACGTCCAGAACACCCTGGGCAAGCTGCAACTGCACAACAGGGTGGAACTGGTGCGCTACGCGATCCAGCGCGGCCTGGACGACGAGTGAGAGCGGTACGGAGTGTACGGAGCCTCGACGCAGAGTGAGGCGCACGTCACACTGATCCTTCGTCAGGAACCCGCGGCGAAGGGACATTTCCATGCGCGTCGGAGTACTGACCGGAGGCGGCGACTGCCCCGGGCTCAACGCCGTCATCCGGGCCATCGTCCGCAAGGGCGTACAGGAGTACGGGTACGAGTTCGTCGGCTTCCGGGACGGCTGGCGAGGTCCGCTGGAGGGCGTCACCGTACGCCTCGACATCCCCGCCGTGCGCGGCATCCTCCCGCGCGGCGGCACCATCCTCGGCTCCTCGCGGACCAACCCGCTCAAACAGGAGGACGGCGTCGCCCGCATCCGGGAGAACCTCGCCGCGCAGCAGGTCGACGCGCTCATCGCGATCGGCGGCGAGGACACCCTCGGAGTCGCGGCCCGGCTGACCGACGAGTACGGGATTCCGGTCGTCGGCGTACCGAAGACGATCGACAACGACCTGTCCGCCACCGACTACACCTTCGGCTTCGACACCGCGGTCGGCATCGCGACGGAGGCGATCGACCGGCTGCACACCACCGCCGAGTCGCACATGCGCGTCCTCGTCTGCGAGGTGATGGGCCGCCACGCCGGCTGGATCGCCATCCACTCCGGGCTCGCCGGCGGCGCCAACGTGATCCTCATCCCCGAACAGCGCTTCGACACCGAGCAGGTGTGCGCCTGGGTGACCTCGCGCTTCAGCGCCTCGTACGCCCCGATCGTGGTCGTCGCGGAGGGCGCGATGCCCAAGGACGGCGACATGGTGCTGAAGGACCAGTCCCTCGACTCCTTCGGCCATGTCCGGCTGTCCGGCGTCGGCGAATGGCTGGCCAAGGAGATCGAGAAGCGGACCGGCAAGGAGGCGCGCACCACGGTGCTCGGCCATGTCCAGCGCGGCGGCACCCCCAGCGCCTTCGACCGCTGGCTCGCCACCCGCTTCGGCCTGCACGCGATCGAGGCGGTCCGCGACGGGGACTTCGGCAAGATGGTCGCTCTGCGGGGCACGGACATCGTCCGCGTCCCGATCGCGGAGGCCACGGCGAAACTGAAAACGGTCGACCCGAAGCTGTACGAGGAGGTCGGGGTGTTCTTCGGCTGACGGTGGTGTGTGGTTGCTCGCGCAGTTCCCCGCGCCCCTGAAAAGCAGGGGCTGCGCCCCGTGCTTTTCGTCCTTTAGGGGCGCGGGGAACTGCGCGACAAGCCCCCACCGGGCCCGCAGACGAAACAACTACCGCGCCCGCAGGGACTGCACCCCCGCCACCAACTCCCGTACGACACTCGCCCCGTCCAGCGTCAGCACCGACTCCGGGTGGAACTGAACACCCGCGAACCCGGGCCCCCGAACCGCATGCACCTCCCCACCCTCACTCCTGCTGACCTCGACCCCATGAGCCGCCAGCTCCGCCGCCGCCTCGTCGTCGCAGTGCGCCACGAAGCTGTTGTAGAACCCGACGGTCTCCGCCCGCCCGAACAGATCGATCTCCGTCTGCGCCCCCTGGTACGGCACCTCCTTCCGTACGATCCCCAGCCCCAGCTCCACCGCGATCAGCTCGTGCCCCAGGCAGACACCGAGCACACCGTGCCGGTGATCCCGCAGCACCTCGGCGGTCAGCTCCCGCAGGAACCGCATCTTCGGGTCGGCCGCATCACCCGGATCACCCGGACCGGGCCCCAGCACCAGCGGCCCCTCGTGCCGTACGACGGCCTCCCGAAGCCCCGGTTCGTCGAACCGCCGTACGGTCACCTCCAGGCCCGACGAGCGCAGGACGTGCGCGAGCATCGCCGTGAAGGTGTCCTCCGCGTCGACGACCAGCGCGTGCCCGGCCAGCTCCTGGGTCCGCTCCTGCATCCGCAGCCAGAACGGCGCCAGCGAGCCCCGCCGCCCGTCCAACGCGGCCCGCACCCGTGGATCGTCCATGAGCCGCGGCCGTACGCCCGCCTCCCGGGGCCTTCCCGGTACGACACCCAGCGCCGCCAGCACCCCGGCCGCCTTGGCGTGGGTCTCGGCGACCTCGCCCGCCGGGTCCGAGCCCCGGACGAGCGTGGCACCGACCGGCACCCGCAGCCGTCCGTCGGGCGCGATGTCGGCGGTCCGGATGAGGATCGGCGAGTCGAGGGTCTGCGCCCCGCCCGCGTCCCGTCCGAGCAGCGCCAGCGCGCCCGCGTAGTAGCCGCGCCCGCCGACCTCGTGCCGTTCGATGACGCGGCAGGCGTTCTGCACGGGCGAGCCCGTGACGGTCGCCGCGAACATGGTCTCCTTCAGCACCTCCCGCACATCCAGCGAGGACCGGCCGCGCAACTCGTACTCCGTGTGCGCGAGATGGGCCATCTCCTTCAGCCGCGGCCCCACCACGACCCCGCCCATGTCGCCGACGGTGCACATCATCTTGAGCTCCTCGTCGACGACCATCGACAGCTCCTCGATCTCCTTGCCGTCGGCGAGGAAGGAGAGCAGATGCTCGGGGGTCGGCCCCTCGGCCGGATAGCGGTACGTCCCGCTGATCGGGTTCATGACCACGGTCCCGCCGGACATCCGGACGTGCACCTCGGGGCTGGCCCCGACCAGCGTCCGCTCCCCGGTGTGGACCACGAACGTCCAGTACGCGCCCCGCTCGCCCTCGAGCAGCCGCCGGAACAGGGCGAGGGCGTCGGCCCGTCCGAACCCCGGGATCTCACCCCCGTACGTCCGCCGGATGACGAAGTTGGCTCCCTCGCCCCGCCCGATCTCCTCCCGCAGCACCCGCCCGACGATCTCCGCGTACTCCTCGTCCCCGACGTCGAAGCCACCGCCCTCGACCCGCACCTCGTGCGCGGGAAGCTGGGCGAGCGCCTCCTCGAGCGGGAGTTCGTACGTTTCCTCGGGCGTGAGCACCGCGAGCGGGGTGCCGTCGTCACGGACGTCGAAACCGCGCTC
This sequence comes from Streptomyces sp. NPDC047042, assembly GCF_040644035.1. Lineage (NCBI taxonomy): Bacteria > Bacillati > Actinomycetota > Actinomycetes > Kitasatosporales > Streptomycetaceae > Streptomyces > Streptomyces sp. NPDC047042. Next base: position 36,869 of record NZ_JBEYVP010000033.1, read on the forward strand.
GCGGATCTGGCGGAACGGGATGAGGGCGAGCCCCTGGTCGGGGATGTCGGCGAGCCGGTCGTACGTGCTCACCGGGCCGAGCAGCAGTTCGACCACCGCGTGATCGTGGCCGGGGGTGCGGCGGCGGAGCAGGGCGAACGGGCGGTTGTCGTGCAGAAGCCGGTCGAGTCGCATCGTTCTTCGTTCCTCTTCCATCGATCGATGACTGGAGCAGTGATCAGTGATCAGTGATCAGTGGTCGGGAGGAACGGCCCGGCGGGGGAAGTTCGCGCAAGTCCGCGAAAACACCGAAGGCCGCCCCTCGGGCGGCCTTCGCGAAGACTTGCGTACGCGCAGTCAGTGGGCCGCCGAGTGAGCGGGCCACCACCAGTTCTGGTTCTGGGTCGAGTGCGCGAACATGCGACGGACCATACACCACGGGCCGCGCGAGGATCGTGAACCGGCGCGCGGACCGGTCATTCCGCTCACCGGACCCGAACGAGCGAACCCCGTCTCACTTGATGAGCACGCGGATGGACGCCCGACACGACCCCGTAATGTTGGGCTCGTGACCGTGAACGCTAAGACCAGCGCGAGCGCTGGCAACACCTGGCGAGACCTGCCCGCGGCGCAGCAGCCCGAGTACCCCGACACCGAGGCTCTGCGCGCAGTCGTTGCGGAGCTCGAGTCGTATCCCCCGCTCGTTTTCGCGGGCGAGTGCGATCAGCTGCGCGCCCGGATGGCGGCCGTCGCCAAGGGAGAGGCGTTCCTCCTCCAGGGCGGCGACTGCGCCGAGTCCTTCGACGCCGTCGGCGCCGAGCACATCCGCGCCAAGCTCAAGACCCTCCTCCAGATGGGCGCCGTCCTCACGTACGCGGCCTCCGTGCCGGTCGTGAAGGTCGGCCGGATCGCCGGCCAGTACTCGAAGCCGCGCTCCAAGGGCACCGAGACCCGCGACGGCGTGACCCTGCCGACGTACCGCGGCGACTCGGTCAACGGCTTCGACTTCGACGAGAAGTCCCGCGTGCCGGACCCCGAGCGCCTGAAGCGGATGTACAACGCGTCCGCGTCCACGCTCAACCTGGTCCGCGCCTTCACCACCGGCGGCTACGCCGACCTGCGCCAGGTGCACGCCTGGAACCAGGACTTCGTGAAGTCGTCCCCGTCCGGCCAGCGGTACGAGCAGCTGGCCCGCGAGATCGACAACGCGCTGAACTTCATGCGTGCCTGCGGCACGGACCCGGCCGAGTTCCAGACGGTCGAGTTCTACTCCTCCCACGAGGCGCTGCTGCTGGACTACGAGTCGGCGCTGACCCGCGTCGACTCCCGCACCGGACGCCTGTACGACGTCTCGGCGCACATGGTGTGGATCGGTGAGCGCACCCGGCAGCTGGACGGCGCGCACATCGAGTTCGCCTCCCAGGTCCGCAACCCGATCGGCATCAAGCTCGGCCCGACGACGACGGCCGAGGAGGCGCTGCAGTACATCGAGCGGCTCGACCCGGACCGCGAGCCCGGCCGGCTGACCTTCATCGTCCGCATGGGCGCCGACAAGGTCCGCGACAAGCTGCCCGAGCTGGTCGAGAAGGTCACGGCGTCGGGTGCGACGGTGGCCTGGGTGACCGACCCGATGCACGGCAACACCTTCGAGGCGGCCTCCGGTCACAAGACCCGCCGTTTCGACGACGTGCTCGACGAGGTGAAGGGCTTCTTCGAGGTCCACAAGGGGCTGGGTACGCACCCGGGCGGCATCCATGTGGAGCTGACGGGCGACGACGTCACCGAGTGCGTGGGCGGCGGCGACGAGATCTTCGTCGACGACCTGCACCACCGCTACGAGACGGCCTGCGACCCCCGCCTCAACCGCAGCCAGTCGCTCGACCTGGCGTTCCTCGTGGCGGAGATGTACAGGGACCAGTAGGCGGACTGCCTGTTACAGCAGACGGTGGTGGGGCGCGGATCACATACGATCCGCGCCCCACAGCACTTTTCGGGCACCGGTCAGCCGGGTAAGGTTAGGTTAACCTCACCGATCTTCGGGAGGGTGTGACCCCGCAATCCCTGCGATCCCGTTCGGGAGGTGACCCGCGTGTACGTCTGCAACTGCTTCGGAGTGACCGAGGCGCAGGTGAAGAAGCATGCGGCGGACGGCGCCTGCACCCCCCGCCAGATCGCGTCGGCCTGCAAGGCGGGCACCGACTGCGGCTCGTGCGTACGGCGCATCCAGGCGCTGCTGGGCAGGGGCGCGTATCCCACCCGAGGGCTCGCGGACGAGGGCAGCCGGCAGGTCCTGGCCGAACAGCTGGACGAAGCCGCCTGATTTCTGGAGGGTCGTCGGCCCGCGCGGGCCGGCTCTCAGCTCTCCGGCTGCTCGATGAGCTGCGCGATGTAGAGGGCCTCGCCGAGCTTCTCCACCAGTTCCAGCTGGGTGTCCAGATAGTCGATGTGGTGCTCCTCGTCCGCGAGGATCGACTCGAAGATGTTCGCGGACGTGATGTCGCCCTTAGCGCGCATGACCTCGATACCGCGCCTGAGCCGGTCGATCGCCTCGACCTCGACCTGCCGGTCCGCCTGGAACATCTCCGTCAGGGTCTGCCCCACCCGCACATGGAAGAGCCGCTGGTAGTTCGGCAGGCCGTCCAGGAAGAGAATCCGGTCGGTGAGGACCTCCGCGTGCTTCATCTCGTCGATCGACTCGTGCCGCGTGTACTTCGCGAGCTTCGTCCAGCCGAAGTTCTCCTGCATCTTCGCGTGCAGGAAGTACTGGTTGATCGCCGTGAGTTCGGCGGTCAGCTGCTCGTTGAGGAATTCGATGACCTCGGGGTCGCCCTGCATCGCAGAGGCTCCTTCCAAGCGGGGGACTGGGGAGGTTGCCGCCGAATGATTTCACCGCCGCCGAAGATCGTCCAGTAAGTGCGCACTTAGTAAGTAAGGGCATGCTTAGTCCAAGTTATCCGGACTTGATGGAATTCGGTCGGGCCTGGTCATGCGTACTCTTCGTGGTCTGTCAGGATGGAGTCATGGGGCAGCCGGTGGAAGGTGAATCGGGACAGCGCGATTCAGGAGGTGCGGCGCAGCCCGAATTGCCGCCGGGGCAGCGAGTGCAGCGCGGCTGGCCGGTCACCCATTACGGACCGGTACCCAAATTCCGCCCCGAACGCTGGGAGTTCAGGGTTTTCGGCGCCACCGCCGACAGCGAGAAGCGCTGCTGGAACCACGAGGAGTTCACGGCCCTCCCGTACACCTCCGTCGTGGCCGACCTGCACTGCGTCACGAAGTTCAGCATGCTCGGCGCCGAGTGGGGCGGAATCCCGGCGCGGACGATCCTTGCGGCCGCGCCGCCCGCACCGGAGGTCACCCACGTCATGGTCTGGGCGGAATACGGCTTCAGTTCGAATCTCCGACTGGCCGATTTCGCGTCGGACGGCACGATCTTCGCCACCCACAAGGACGGCGAACTCCTCACTGCGGAGCACGGCTTCCCGGTCCGGCTGGTGGTACCCCATCTGTACGCCTGGAAGGGCCCCAAGTGGGTGCGCGGGGTGGAGTACATGACCGCCGACCGCCGCGGCTTCTGGGAGGAACGCGGCTATCACAACGTCGGCGACCCATGGCGCGAACAGCGCTACTCCTACCAGGAGGAGCCCGGGGACGGCCCCGAGCTCTGAGGCCCTGACCAGCGAGACCGCTGAGAGCGCCGCCCCGGAAGGGCACCGCGCTCTCAGCCGTCCCGGAGTTTCTTCAGCCGCTCCACGTCCGCCGCGTGTCCCTCCTTGCCGCCCGGCGTCTCGATGATCAGCGGTACGCCCTCGGTCGCGGGGTGGGTCATCAGCGCGCGGAAGGGGTCCTCGCCGATATGGCCGGCGCCGATGTTCTCGTGGCGGTCCTTGTGCGCGCCGACCACGTCCTTGGAGTCGTTGGCGTGGATCAGCTTCAGCCGGCCCTCGCCGACCGTGTCGACCAGCAGATCGAGGGTCTGGTGCATCCCGCTGGGCCCGGTCAGATCGTGCCCGGCCGCGAAGATGTGGCAGGTGTCGAGACAGACGCCGAGCTTCGGATGGGCGTCGAGCGCCTCGAAGTACGGCCCGAAGTCCCAGGTGCGCGAACAGAGGGAGGAGCCCTGCCCGGCGGTCGACTCCAGGAGCAGAAACGGGTCGTCGTCATGGGTGAGCTCGTCGAGCAGCGGCAGCAGGTGCTCCCGCACCTGCTTGAGGGCCACGGACCGCTCCCGCCCGCCGGTCGCGCTCCCGGTGTGCACCACCACGCCCAGCGCGCCGATCTCGCGCCCGCGCCGCAGCGAGTGCCGCAGCGACTCCACGGACCGCTCGACGGTCGCCTCGGTGTGCGAGCCGAAGTTGATCAGGTACGGGGCGTGGACGTACGCGGGGATCGAGCCCTCGGCGCAGGCCGCGCGGAACTCCTCGTCCTGCCGGGGACTGCCCACGGGCGTCGCCCAGCCGCGCGGGTTGGCGACGAAGACCTGCACGGTCTCGGCGAGGAGGTCACGGGCGTAGGACAGGCCGACGGAGTGGAGTCCGCCGGCCACGGGAACATGGCCGCCGACGGGGTTGCGGAGCTGCTTGCTGGTCACCCTCGAAGGGTGTCACGCGGCGCTCCGCGTCCCGTCGCCGGATGCCGATGGTCTGCCGCCGCTGTCCGCCGCTGTCCGCCGGGTCAGCGGATCGTGATGGTGATCTTCGAACCCTTGGGTGCGGTGTCGCCGCCGTCCACGGACTGCTTCTTCACCGTGTCGCCGAAGAGCCCGAGCAGTCCCCGGTCCTCGTCGACCGTGAACCCGGCGCCCTCCAGAGCCGCCCTGGCGTCGCCGACGCTGTCGCCCACGACATCCGGGACCTCGATCATCTCGGGGCCCTTGGAGACCGTCAGGGTGACCGTGTCGCCCTGTTCGGCCTCGCTGCCGGCCTCCGGCGACTGGGCGGCGACCTGTCCCTTGGCGAATTCGTCCGAGGTGACGGTCTGCGCGGCGACCTTGACCTTCAGCCCCGCCTGCTCCAGTACGGACTTCGCGTCGGCGAGCTCCGCGCCGGTGACGTCGGAGACCTCCACCGGGCTGCCCTTGCTGACGACGAGGGCGACCGCGGAACCCGCGCGGCGCTCGGTGCCCGGCTCCGGGCTGGTACTGATCACCGATCCCCGGGGCACCTCCGCGCTGAACTCCCGGGTGACCATCCCCGGCTCCAGACCCTCGCGCTTCAGCACCGCTCTGGCCTTGTCCAGGCGGTACCCCTCGAGCTGGGGCACCGGCACGGTCTTCGGCCCCTTGGAGATGGTGAGCGACACGCTGTTGTTGTCCCGGATGCGCTCGCCGACCTCCGGATCCGTACTGATGACGGTGCCGCGCCTGACCGTGTCGCTGTAGGCCTCGTCGATGCTGCCGACCTCGAGCCCGGCCTGCTTCAGCCGGGCCTCGGCCTGTGCCTGCGTCATCGACAGCACCCCCGGGACCTGGGTGAACTGGCCGGAGTTGATGTACCAGACGCCCGCCCCCACCCCGAGGACGAGCAGCACGGTGGCGAGGACGGCGAGCGGCCCACGCCTGCTCCGCGCCCGCGGCGAGCGCCGGGAGGGCGGTGCGGGCGCCGGGGGAGCGCCGACCGTTCCCAGCCGGCTGGTCCGGTGCAGCCGTCCCTCGTCGACCGGGGGTTCGATCTCGTTGACGGGCAAGGGCCGCTGCACGGCCAGCGCACGCGGGATGACGCTCGTCAGGTCCTCGGCGTTGTCGTGCGCCGAGGCGACGGCCTGCGGCGGTACGGCGTCCAGCTGTTCGGCGCCGAGCACGCTGCGCGTCTCCAGCACCTGCGCGAGCAGTGCCACGGCGTCGTACGGGCGGATGTCGGCGTTGCGCGCGGTCGCCGAGGCGACCAGCGCGTCCAGCTCGTGGGCCAGCCCGGGGACGAGGGACGACGGCGGCGGCACGTCCTCGTGCAGGTGCTTGTAGAGCACCAGCGCGGGGGAGTCGCCGTAGTGCGGCTGGTCGCCGGTCAGCATCTCGTAGAGGACGATTCCGCAGGCGTACACATCGACCCGGGGGTCGGTGGTGCCGGTCTCGATCTGCTCGGGCGCGAGGTAGGAGACGGTGCCGAGGACGGCGCCGGTCGTGTTGGTGACCGTGTCCACGGCCCGCACGAGCCCGAAGTCGGCGACCTTGACCCGGCCGTCGTCCCCTATGAGCACGTTCTCGGGCTTCATGTCGCGGTGCACGAATCCGGCCCGGTGGGCGGCGCCGAGCGCGGCGAGCACGGGCTCCAGGATGTCGAACGCGGCCCTCGGCTGGAGCGCGCCGCGTTCACGGAGCACGTCACGCAGGGTGCAGCCGGCGACGTACTCCATGGCGAGATAGACGTACGACCCGTCGGTGCCCTGGTCGAAGACCTGCACGACGTTGGGGTGCGCGAGCCGGGCCACGGACTTGGCCTCGCGGATGAACCGCTCGACGAAGGACACGTCGGCGGCGAGCGAGGGGTGCATCACCTTGAGGGCGAGCACACGGTCGAGGCGGGTGTCCACGGCCCGGTAGACCGTGGCCATCCCGCCGACCGCGATCCGCGCGTCCACGCGATAGCGACCGTCGAGCACCTGCCCGACGAGAGGGTCCTGAAGGGTCGTGTCCACGCAGGCGAGTGTACGAGCCGTCACTGACAGGGCCGCGATCTCACTCGGGAAAGCAGCAGGACTGAAGCCGACCTGTGACGCGACCGGCGACGGACAGCCGCCGACGGCGGACAACCCCCGCAGGAGAGCCCCCTTTGTCAACGGGCTGGAAACGGGCGGTGCGCGGGCGGGAGATCAAAAAGCGGGCCGCTCGGGATCAAACACGGCCAGCCCCTCCGCAGGAGACGACGCCTCGGCGAAGTGACGCCGCGGAATCCGCCCCGCCCGGTGGGCCAACCGCCCCGCCTCCACCCCGCTCCGCATGGCGGCAGCCATCAGCACGGGCTCCTGGGCCCGGGTGACGGCCGACGCCAGCATCACCCCCGCACACCCCAGCTCCATCGCCAGCGCCACGTCCGACGCCGTCCCCGCCCCCGCGTCCAGAATCACCGGCACGCGCGCGTGCTCCACGATCAGCTGGAAGTTGTGCGGGTTGCGGATCCCCAGCCCCGATCCGATCGGCGACCCGAGCGGCATGATCGCGGCGCACCCGACGTCCTCCAGCCTGCGCGCCAGCACCGGATCGTCGTTCGTGTACGGCAGCACCGTGAACCCGTCGTCCACCAGCACCTCCGCCGCGTCCAGCAGTTCGATGGGATCCGGCAGCAGCGTCCGCTCGTCGGCGATGACCTCCAGTTTCACCATGTCCGTACCGAGCGCCTCCCGGGCCAGCCGGGCCGTCAGCACGGCCTCCCCGGCGGTGAAGCATCCCGCCGTGTTGGGCAGCACCTGGATGCCGAGCCGTTCCAGCACCGACAGCACCGACCCGTGCACCGAGGGATCGACGCGCCGCATCGCGACCGTCGTCAGCTCCGTGCCCGAGGCCACCAGCGCCCGTTCCAGCACCTCGAGGCTGGGCGCGCCCCCCGTACCCATGATCAGCCGGGACGCGAAAGTAGTACCGCCGAGGACAAAGGGATCGTCGGCCATGGCTCAGCCTCCCTGGACGGCGGTGAGGACCTCGACGCGGTCTCCCTCGGCGAGGGGGGTCGAGGACCAACGCGCGCGTGGGACGACGGTTTCGTTGAGCGCGGCGGCCACCCCGGAAGGCGCCGGGGTGAGGGTCTTCACCAGGGCGTCGAGCGCGGTACCGGCGGACACCTCTCGCTGCCGGCCGTTGACCAGGATGTTCAGGATGTTCAGGGAATGGCTCATGCGAACTGCTCCATGCGTACGGCGTGGACGGCGTCGAACCGTCGGGGGGTGAAGGCGCGGGCCTCGTCCGGCAGTTCACCGGTGGCCAGGGCGGCGGCCATCGCGTCTCCGGTGACCGGCGTCAGCAGCACGCCGTTGCGGTAGTGCCCGGTGGCCACCAGAAGCCCGTCCAGCGCGGTCGGGCCCAGCAGCGGCGCGTTGTCGGGGGAGCCGGGGCGCAGCCCCGCGCGGGTCTCCGTCAGCGGCAACTCGGTGATCCCGGGGACGAGTTCGTGGGCGTCGCGCAGCAGCTCGTAGACACCGCCCGCCGTGACGGTGGTGTCCCAGCCCAGTTCCTCGCTGGTCGCCCCGACGACCAGCTCACCGTTCTCGCGCGGCACCAGATAGACCTGGCTGCCGCGCACCACGGCGCGCACGGTCCGGCTCAGGAAGGGCGCGTACCGCTGCGGCACGGTCACCCGCAACACCTGCCCCTTCACGGGCCGTACGGGCGGCAGCACGGCCTCCGGAACCCCCGCGAGCCGCCCGCTGAGGCTGCCCCCGGCCAGCACGACCGACCCGGCGGCCAGTTCGTCGCCGTCCGAGTCCATGACTCCCACGGCCCGCCCCCGCCGCACCTCGAGCCGCTCGGCCCAGGTCCGGCACAGCACGACCCCGGCGCGCTCGCACGCGGCCACCAGCGCCCCGGCCAGCCGTCGCGGATCGATCTGGTGGTCGCCGTCCACCCGCAGCCCCCCGCGCACGCCCGGCGCGAGCATCGGCTCCAGGCGCCGGCACTCGCGCCCTGACAGCCACTCCGACCGCAGGCCTGAGCGCTGTTGCAGGGCGTGCAGTTCGCGCAGCTCGGCGCGGTCGTCGGCGTCGAGGGCGACGGCGAGGGTGCCGCAGCGGCGGTAGCCGAGGTCGTGGCCGGTCAGCTCGGTGAGCTCGGCCACGAAGTCCGGATAGCGGCGGGCCGACTCCAGGTTCAGCCCGAGCAGGGTCTGCTCCCCGTGGTGCAGTTCGGTGACGGCGGCCAGCATCCCGGCCGCCACCTGCGCGGCCCCGCCGCCCGGCACGGGATCCACGACGGTCGTGGCGAGCCCGCGCTGCGCGGCCCGCCAGGCCGTCACCAGCCCGATGATCCCGCCGCCGACGACCACGACGTCCGAGGTGTGTGTACGCGACATGGGCGTCCAGCCCCTCCCTTCGCCGGCATGACCCGGATCAGGTTCGTACGGTCGGAGGCCGCCCAGCCTCCCTCTCAGCCCGGTGCGTCCGGGCTCCCGCGAGTGCTTACGCTGGTCACCCTAGCCCGCAGTGCGACGCCCATGTAAGGGAGCCCGTCCCCATGCCCCGCTCGCTCGACGGCCTTGTCCTCGCCCCCGTCACGGACCAGGCCCCAGGTCAGGTGGGGACGCGCACCCGGTTCACCTACCACGAGCAGAGCGGCGAGATCTGGGCCGAGTACGCGGGCGGCGATGTCGTACGCGGCCATCTCGTGGGTACACGGGAAGGTGACCGGCTCGACTTCCGGTACGTGCAGCTGAAGCGCGACGGGACGACGTCCTCGGGCCACTGTGTGTCCGAGGTGACCGAACTGCCCGACGGGCGGCTGCGGTTGGCGGAGACCTGGGAGTGGGAGTCGCAGCCGGGCAGCGGGACGAGCGTGGTGGAACAGGTCGAGCGCGCGGGTGTGGAGTAGGTCACTGACCGCGCCCACTGACTGACAATTTGTCAGTTGTCTATGGTGATCGGGTGAGCGAGCAGACGCAGGCACAGGACACACCGGGCGGGTCGCGGGCGCGGCGCGTGGTCGTCGTGGGTGCGGGCATGGCCGGGGTGCAGACCGCGGTCGCCCTGCGGGAGCAGGGGTTCACGGGCACCGTCACGCTGCTGGGCGCGGAACCCCATCAGCCGTACGACCGGCCGCCGCTCTCCAAGGCCGTACTGCTGGGCAAGGCGGAGGACTCCGCCTTCGACGTCGACTTCGAGGCCCTCGGCATCGAACTGCTGCTCGGGCGCGAGGTGCTGGGCGTCCGCGGCGCCGCACACGAACTTGACACCGCCGAGGGGCCCGTCCCGTACGACGTCCTGGTCCTCGCCACCGGCGCCGAACCGATCCGGCTGCCGGGCACCGAGGGCGTACCCGGGGTGCATCTGCTGCGGACCCTCGACGACGCCGAGCGGCTGCGGCCGGTCCTCGCACGCCAGCACGACATCGTGGTCGTCGGGGCGGGCTGGATCGGCGCCGAGTTCGCCACCGCCGCCCGGGAGGCGGGCTGCTCCGTCACCGTCGTGGAGGCCGCCGACCGGCCGCTCGCGGGCGCCCTGCCCGCCGAGGTGGCCGCGCCGATGGCCGCCTGGTACGCCGACAGCGGCGCCTCGCTGCGCACCCACGCGCGCGTGGCACGCGTCGAGCCCGGCGCGGTGGTGCTCGACGACGGCTCGCGGCTGCCCGCGGGCGCCGTCGTCGTCGGCATCGGGGCCCGCCCGGCCACGGCCTGGCTCACGGGCTCGGGGATCACCCTGGGCGAGCACCGCGAGGTCGTCGCCGACGACCATCTGCGCACCTCCCAGGCGGACGTCTACGCGGTCGGCGACTGCGCGTCCTTCCCCTCGGGAAGGTACGGCCGGCGTCTTCTGGTCCACCACTGGGACAACGCCCTCCAGGGCCCCCGTACGGTCGCCGCCAACATCATCGGGGAGTCCCCGGCGGTCTACGACCCCGTCCCGTACTTCTGGTCGGAGCAGTTCGGCCGCTTCGTCCAGTACGTCGGCCACCACCAGTCCGCCGACACCACCCTGTGGCGCGGCGACCCGGCGGGGCCCGCCTGGACGGTCTGCTGGCTGCTGGAGGGCCGCCTCGTCGCCCTGCTGGCGGTGGGCCGACCCCGGGACCTGGCCCAGGGGCGCCGGCTGATCGAGGCGGGCACCCTGATGGACGCCGAGGCCCTGACGGACCCCTCCCGGCCACTGAAGGCGGCCACGGCTTAAGGCCCGTCGTCGCCCGACGCGGCTCGACACGAGTACAACGGCGCAGGTCACAGGGGTCCCGCTTCCGACTGTCAGTGCGGGATGGCAGGCTTGTCCCGTGACCGAGATTGACGCAAAGATCGATGCTCTCGTCCCCGCCTGGCTCACGCTGCCCGACATCGCGGAAATCCTCGACATCGAGGTGACACGCGTCCGGCAGCTGGTCAAGGAGGGCCAAGTGATCGCCGTACGCCGTGGCGAGAACCGCGCGCTGCACGTCCCCGCCGCCTTCATCGACGGGGCCGAGCAGAAGGTCGTCAAGGGCCTCACCGGCACCCTGACGCTCCTGAGGGACGACGGCTTCTCCGACGAAGAGATGCTCGAGTGGCTCTTCACCCCCGACCCGAGCCTGCCCGGCACCCCCGCGCAGGCCCTCAGCGAGAATCGCGGCACGGAGGTGAAGCGCCGGGCCCAGGCGCTCGCCGTCTGATCCGACCAGCCGCCGGTGTGCGGGCCACGGCCCGCACACCACCACACAGGGGCGCGCCCGGGTGAACACCCAGGGCGCGCCCATGGGGGGACACGTATGCCCGAGACGCCCGACACCGTGCCCGGGGCGAGCGCCGGTACCGCCCGTGCGCGGCTCGCCGACGCCCGGGTCTACCTCTGCACGGACGCCCGCAGACGGCAGGGCGACCTCGCCGAGTTCCTGGACGCCGTCCTGGCCGGCGGGGTCGACATCGTGCAGTTGCGCGACAAGGGCATGGAGGCGGCCGAGGAACTGGACCACCTCCAGGTCTTCGCCGACGCCTGCGCCCGGCACGGCAGGCTCCTCGCCGTCAACGACCGCGCGGACGTCGCCCACGCGGCCGGTGCCGACGTGCTCCATCTCGGCCAGGGCGACCTCCCCGTCCCGGCGGCCCGCGCCATTCTCGGCCCCGACGTCCTCATAGGCCGCTCCACGCACGCCGAGTCCGAGGCCGAGGCGGCCGCCGTCCAGGAGGGTGTCGACTACTTCTGCACGGGCCCCTGCTGGCCCACCCCCACCAAACCGGGCCGCCACGCCCCCGGCCTCGACCTGGTCCGCCACACGGCCGGGCTCGCCACCGGGCGCCCCTGGTTCGCCATCGGCGGCATCGACCTGGGCAACCTGGACGAGGTACTGGCGGCGGGCGCCACCCGCGTGGTCGTCGTACGGGCGATCACCGAGGCGACCGACCCGGGCGCGGCGGCGGCGGAGTTCGCGAAGCGACTGCGTTCGCGGTGACCGTCGGGCGGGTGGCCGCCAGGTGTCCGAGGCGTGGACAACAAGGCGACAATCCGGGCAAATTTCCGGCATCCGGTTGGGAGACCGCCGCCCCCTGACTAACCTGCGGGTATGGCCCTCGGAACCGCGTCCACCCGAACCGACCGCGCACGCACTGTGCGTGACATGCTCGCATCCGGCAAGACCACGTACTCCTTCGAGTTCTCGGCGCCCAAGACGCCCAAGGGCGAGCGGAGCCTGTGGAACGCGCTCCGGCGGGTCGAGGCGGTCGCGCCGGACTTCGTGTCCGTGACCTATGGCGCCGGCGGCTCGACGCGCGCGGGCACGGTCAAGGAGACCCAGCAGATCGTCTCCGACACCACGCTCACCCCGGTCGCCCACCTCACCGCGGTCAATCACTCCGTCGCCGAACTGCGCAACATCATCGGCCAGTACGCCGACGCCGGCATCCGCAACATCCTTGCCGTGCGCGGCGACCCGCCCGGCGATCCGATGGCCGACTGGGTACCGCACCCGAGCGGTCTGACGTACGCCGCCGAACTCGTCCGCCTCATCAAGGAGTCGGGCGACTTCTGCGTAGGCGTCGCCGCCTTCCCCGAGACGCACCCGCGCTCACCGGACCGGGACACGGACGTCACGCACTTCGTCGACAAGTGCCGGGCCGGCGCGGACTACGCGATCACCCAGATGTTCTTCCACCCGGAGTCCTATCTGAGGCTGCGGGACGCGGTCGCGGCGGCGGGCTGCCCGACCCCGGTCATCCCCGAGGTCATGCCCGTGACCAGCGTGCGGATGCTGGAGCGGTTGCCGCAGCTCAGCAACGCGGCCATCCCTTCTACCCTGAAAGAGCGGATCCTCACAGCCAAAGACGACGCGACGGCTGTACGCTCCATTGGCATCGAGTTCGCCACGGAGTTCTGCGCGCGGCTGCTGGCCGAGGGAGTCCCCGGACTGCACTTCATTACGCTGAACAACTCCACGGCATCGCTGGAAATCTACGAAAACCTGGGTCTGCACCACCCACAGCGGGCCTAGACCGGCCGCACGGGCGTACGACACACTGCGTAGCGGCCACTGGGAGAGGGGCGTACATGGGCTGGACGGTCCTCTACATCGCGTTTGGCGTCGTCGCGCTGTGGCTACTCGGAGAGGTTCTGCTCCAGTACAAGGCGCGGCTGCGCTGGCGTCTGCTGGCCTTCGTCGGCTTCCTCGGCGTGGTCTTCGGCGTGCTCATCCCGTCCGTGGTGGTCATCGGCCTGGGCGCCGCTGCCTTCGCGGTCGGCCAGACCTACGTCACGCTGTCGTTCCGCAGTGGCTTCTCGGCCGGCTGGGCCGTCGCGGGCCGCACGGGCTTCCTCGCGCGGTTCGGCAAGAAGGGCCGCCGCGAGGGGGAGCACCAGGACCCGACGCTGGAGGTCTCCGACCTGGAGGCCACCGAGAGCGCCTACGGGCAGGGCAACGGCACGGACGCGGACTTCGGCGACTTCGGCCGCGGCCCCGCGGAGGGCGCCGGCAACGACGCCTACGACACCGGTGCCGGAACGTACCAGCAGGGCGAGGACTTCGACCGCGACTACGACCGGGACGACGTCTTCACCCCCGCCCGCCCCCTGCGGCCCGCGGAGACCGGGAACACGGCCGTCTACGAACCGCAGCCCATCCCCGACGAGACCGGCACGTACGGCGTGTACAGCGATGCCGCCTACGCGAACGCGACCGGCCAGGACCAGTCCTACGCGGGCGCGGGCCAGGACCAGTCGTACGCGGCGGCGGCCCAGAACGGCGACCAGACCTACGGGTACGACGGCTACACCGGCTACGACCAGCAGCAGTACGGCTACGACGCCTCCGGCCAGCAGCAGTACGCCGCCTACTCCGACCCGTACATCGGCCAGGGCTACGGCGGCACCTCGTACGACTCCGGCTACGACCAGCAGCAGTACGGGCAGCAGGGCTACGGCCAGGACCAGTACGGCAACGGCGGCTACCAGGAGACCCCGTCGAACGGTGTCTGGGTGCCGCAGCAGCGCAGCACCGACGACCCGTTCTTCGGCGGTGAACTCCCGCCGGAGCAGCAGTATCCCTACCAGGACAACGGCAACGGCCAGGGCAGCGCCAACGGCAACGGCCAGACGCACGGGAACGGCTTCGACGAGCAGCAGTACCGCTTCTGACGTCCGCTGCCCCGCCCGGGCGCCAGGGAACTCACTGCGAGCCCCGGAAGCCCGGCCCCTCCACGATCAGCCCGGCCACCAGCGCACCCGACATGCCCGCGTGCGCGAGCCCGCCCCCGGGATGCGACCAGCCGCCCACGCGGTACAGCCCCGGCAGCCGGGTGCTGTTGGCGGGACGCAGGAAGTCCCCGTTCCCACCCGCCAGCGAGGGCGCCGGCATGCCCCCGAGGAACGCGCCCGTCTCCTCGCCCGAGTGTCCCGGCGTCCGTATCTCCCGCCACAGGACGCGCTCGCGCAGCCCCGGGATCGCGGCCTCCGCCGCGCCGACCATCAGTTCCGCGAACCGTTCCGCCGGGCCGTTCGTACCCCAGTCGCCCATGACCGCCGCCGGGGCGCTCAGGACCACGGACTCGTGCTCCTCGTCGGGCCGCAGCGCGGGATCGTCCGGCCGCAGCACGGTCACCGTGGGCCGGACCGGGCCGTTTCCCTCCCCGCTGATCCAGTCCAACTCGGCCTCGCGGTCCGGCGCGTGCACCACCGTGCGATGCGCGGCACCCTTCTCGCGGGCCCCGCGCAGGGCCAGCAAAACGGTGAACCGGCCCGGCGACGGCGTCGACGCGTCGGGAAGCACGTCACCGTCCTCGTCGAGTGTGTGCTCCGTCAGCCCCTTCAGCCGTACGGGATCCACGCCCGCCACGACATGGTCGGCCTCCGTGACCGTGCCGTCGGCCAACTCCAGCCCCGCCGCCCGGCCGTCCTTCTCGACGATCCCCATGACCTCGGCCCCGAAGACGAACTCGACCCGCCGGGCCACGCACCGCTCGTACACCGCGCGCGCCAACTCCCGGATGCCGCCCCGCACATACCAGGTGCCGAAGGCGTGCTCCATGTACGGCAGCACGGCCGCGCTCGCCGGAACGGCCCGGGGATCGAGGCCGAACGCCAGGGCATGACTGTCCAGAAGGGCGGCCAGGCGCGGGTCGCACAGCTCCCAGGCGGCGACCTCGGAGAGGGTGCCGGCCCGCCGGGTGCGCAGCAGCCGCTTGTGGGGGACCGCCGGATAGGGCTCACGCTCCGCCAGCACCTGCCAGTCGCTCCACAGGGGCTCCTCCAGGAGCGGTCTGCGGGTGCGGTCCCAGGCCTCGCGGGCCCGGACCAGGAAGTCGCCCCAGCGGTCACCCGCCCCGGGGCCGAGAGCCGCCTCCAGCGCCTGGACGACGCCCGCACGGGACGCGTTCGGCAGGGCGACCTCCGTGCCGTCCGGGAAGACGTGCCGCGAGGACGGGTCGACCTGGACCAGCTCGACGCACTCCTCCAGGGGCTGCTTGCCGGTCTTGACGAACAGGTCGCGGTAGACCGCGGGCAGGGTGAGCAGCCCCGGCCCCGTGTCGAACGAGAAGCCGTCGCGCTCGAAGCGGCGCACTGCTCCGCCGTACGTCTCCCCACGCTCGTACACCGCCACCCGGTGGCCCGCGACGGCCAGCCGGGCAGCGGCCGCCATCGCGCCCATGCCGGCGCCGATCACCGCAATCCGTGCCATGCCAGGGACTTTATCGGCACCCACTGACAATCCCGTCAGGCGCCTGTGACCAGCCGTTTCTCCTCGCGCCGCTGGGCCCGGCGGCGCAGGAACCGGCTGATCCGGGAGATCAGGAAGTACAGCACGACCAGGCCGGTGAGCAGCAGCGCGCCCGCGATGATCGCCGCCGCCTGCGGGTGGAACATCGCGAACGTCACTATGCCGGCGACCCCGAGGTCCTCGGCGACGCTCACGATCACGTTGCTGAACGGCTCCGGCGAGGTGTTGACCGCCATCCGCGTCCCGGCCTTGACCACATGGCTGGCCAGCGCCGACGAACCGCCGATCGCGCCCGCCGCCAGATCGGACAGCGAACCGCTCTGCCCGGCCAGCAGCGCCCCGACGACGGCCCCGGAGACCGGCCGGATCACCGTGTGCGCCGCGTCCCACGCCGTGTCCACGTACGGGATCTTGTCCGCGACCGCCTCGCACAGGAACAGCACGCCCGCCGCGACGAGGACCTCGGGACGTTGCAGCGACTCGGGGACCTCGTCGCTCAGCCCGGTCGCGCCGAAAATGCCGAGGAGGAGCACCACCGCGTACGCGTTGATGCCGCTGGCCCAGCCACTGGTGAACACCAAGGGGAGTACTGACACGGACGCGATGGTAACCAGTCGGCAACGGCGTGTCGTGGGGGTGAGTGCGCAGGGCTGAGTACGCGTACCTAGGGGGAGAGATGAGTAGGCGCACGGATGGGCGGCGACCTGCGCGAACGGGAGAGTGGAGACACGGAAAAGGGCACGGCTCCGGTACCGCCGACACGGGGCGGCGGAACGGTGCCGAGGCCCTGGACCGCTCCTTCCGCCGATCCGTCGGCGGGAGCGAGACACCGGGGGATCCGGGGGAACGACCGCACGGGGGCACGGGGGCACGGGGGAACGGGGAACAGGGGGGTACGGGGGAACGGGGGAAACGGGGGGGAGCAGGAAGGAAGCGCCGGTTCGAGGTGGCCCGCGGGGGACGCGGCCACAACGGACCGGCGCTTTCCCGTGCGCCCGGACCCCGCCCGCTCAGCCCTTGCCGGCCACCCGCCCCTGGAGCAGCCGGGACAGCGCCGAGTGGACGTCGTCCAGGGAGCGTTCCGGCTGGAAGGACTGCCAGTCCAGGGCGGCGACCAGGACCATGCCGACCAGGGCCGCCGCGGTCAGCGGGATGTCGATCTCGTCGCTGAGCTCACCGGCCGCCACCGCCTCGCGCAGGACGTTCTCGATGACCGCCACCGCCTGCTGCCTGACCACCATCAGGGTGGACTGCCAGGCCCGGTTGGTCCGCCACAGCTCGGCCACGTACAGCTGGGTGAAGGCCGGATAGCGGCTGATGAAGACGAGCCCGGCCCGGACCATCGCGTCCAGGGCGTCGATCCTGGTGCCGCCGTCCCGGGTGGTCTGCTCCGCCGCCTCCTTGAGGGAGGCGGTGAGGAGTTCCACGCCGTGGCGCAGCAACTCCTCGAAGAGGACGGACTTGCTCGCGAAGTTGTAGTAGACCGTGCCCTTGGCGACGCCTGCCCGTTCGGCGATCTCGTCCACCGTGGTGGCGGAGAAGCCCTGTTCGGCGATGAGCGTGACGGCTGCCTCGTAGAGCTTCTGCCGGGTGGCCTCGCGGCGCGTACCGCCGCCCGACGCGGTCCTGCTGTGTTCCATGGCCCCGATTCTCACAGGAACGCCGGGCACCCGCTGACGAGACGTCACAGGCTCAGCTCCGGGTGCAGCCGGTCCAGGGTCCACACTTGCTTGCGGCGGGCCGACACGGCGGTCAGCGCCAGGGCGCCGGCCGTGAACGCCGCCAGCACGGCACACGCCTGCCACACCGGCCCGAGCCCCCCGCCGGTGATGAGCCTGCGCAGCGCCTCGACGACATGACTCATCGGCATGAACGGGTGGATCGCGTTGAAGAAGCCGGGGCTGGTCTGCACGGGATAGGTGCCGCCCGCGGACGTCAACTGGAGCATCAGGAAGGCGAGTACGAGGATCCGTCCTGCCGGTCCGAAGCGTGCGTTCAGCCACTGGACGATCGCCGCGAAACACGCGGTGACCAGGAACAGGAAGCCGACTGTCCCCGCCGCCCGCACCATCTCCAGGCCGATCGCCCAGTGCAGTACGGACATCAGGGCCACGGTCTGGAGCACGCCCAGGGCGGCCACGGGGAGCCAGCCCGCCAGGGTGATGCGCCACGCGGAGGCGCCCGCGGCGAGCGCGCGCCGGTTGAGCGGCGGGATCAGCATGTAGGCGACCATCGCGCCCACCCACAGCGACAGCGGGATGAAGTAGGGGGCGAATCCGGTGCCGTAGTTGGGTGCCTTGTGCAGGTCCTTGGACGCCAGTTGGACCGGGTCGGCCATCACCTGGGTGCGCGCGTCACGGTCCTGCCGGTCGTAGTCGGGGATCCGCCCGGCGCCCTCGTGCAGTCCGCCGGCGAGCTTTCCGGAACAATCGGCGAGCTTGAACATGCCTCCGGAGAGGTCGTCGGCGCCCGTCCTGAGCTCCTGGACGCCCGTGTCCAGGGCGGTGGCGCCGGTCCTGGCGGTGGAGAGCCCGGTGTGCAGCTTCCGCGCTCCCGCGGCCACCTGGGCCGCCCCCGCGTTGAGCCGGTCGACCTTCCGGACGGCGTCGTCGAGGTCCTCGGCCAGGCGCGGGGCGCGGTCGGCGAGCGACTGGGCCTGCTTCTGCAGCGTGGCCAGTTGCCGGTCGAGGCGGTCCAGGTCGCCGTTCTGGTCGGCGACCAGGGTGTTGACGTCGTCGGCGACCGTCGCCACGTCCGCCGCCGCCTTCCTGGCCTTCTTCAGGTCGGCGCACGCGGCGTCGGGCAGCACCGCGCGCTCGCAGCGCGCCCGGTAGACGCCGTCCAGGGTGGTGGAGGCCGTGTGGGCGCCCTTGGCGGCGACCGGGGCGGCCTTCACCAGGGTGCCGAGGTTGCGCCGGACCGTACCGGCCGAGTCGGCGACGAGCTGGGCGGCGTCCCCGATCGTCTTCTCGTTGTCCTCGAGGAAGGGCCCGAGCCGGTCCGAGACGCCGTGCACCCGGTCGGCGAGCGTCTGCGTGCCCGCGGCGACCTGCCGTGAACCGTCGGCGAGGTCGCCCGCGCCCGTGTCGAGCTTCTTCAGCCCCCGGACCAGCTTGCCGCTGCCCGCCTCGGCGTCCTTCAGCCCGTCGGCGAGGTCCTTGGACCCTCTCTCGGCCTTGCCGATGCCGCCCGTGAGGGTGTCGGCGCCCTCGGCGGCCTTCACGGTCTGCCCGTGGATGTCGGAGAACGAGACGAAGATCCGGTCCAGGAACGACCGCGACGCCTTCGTGGAGGCCGCCGTACGCACCTCGCCGAAAACCGTCCGGGAGATCTGCCCGACGATGTAGTTGTTGGCGTCGTTCGTCCGCACCTGGAGCGCGCCCGTCTCCGGGGAGTCGCCCGAGCTGGAGGCGATCCGCGCACTGAAGTCGGCCGGCATGGTCAGCGACAGGTAGTACGTGCCGTCCTCGACGCCCTTGCGCGCCTCGGCCGCACTCACCTCGTGCCATTCGAAGGTGTCGCTGTCCCGCAGCCCCTTCACGATGTCGGCCCCGGCGGTGAGCTTCTTCCCGGAGACGCTCACCCCCCGGTCGTCGTTCACGAGCGCCACGGGGATGCGGTCGAGCCTGCCGTACGGGTCCCAGAAGGACCACAGGTACAGGGCGCCGTAGAGCAGCGGCAGCAGCAGGAGCGAGGCCAGGGCGGCTCGTGGGAGCCTGCCCCGGCGGAAGCGCCTGAGCTCAAGCGCGGCCAGTCTCGGGGAGCGCATCCACCGTCTCCTTCTCCTGAGTCCCGATCTCGTGGGTTCCGGTCTCGTGCGGTTCCCGCGCGCGCGGGAACGCCGACACGGTCGATACGGCGACGGCCCCTTCGGGCGCCTCGCTGCACACGGCGACGACGGTCGTCCCGGCCTCGGCGACCGACCGCAACATGGCCCACACCTCGGCCCGTTCGGTGTCCGACAGCTTGAGGTCCGTGTCGTCCACGCCCAGCAGCCGGGGCCCGCCGACCAGCGCCAGCGCCACGGACAGCCGCAGCGCCTCCAGCCGTTCCAGATCGCGTACGGCCGTCCGGGAGCCCTTGGGCAGGGCCTCCAGGTCGAGCCCTGCCGCCGTCAACGCGGTGGTGACCCGCTGCCTGTTCTCGGCCAGCCGCTCCGCCCGTGGCCGCAGCAGCCCCCGCAGGGAACCGCCGAACCGGCGCTGGAGCAGCGCCCGTTCGCGCAGGTGCTCCCCGACGGTGAGGGCGGGTTCGAGGTCGGTGATCCCGGGCACGTGCGCGAGCGCGCTCGCGTGGCGCACCGCCGCCAACTGCTTGGGCAGGCTCCACCCGCCGACCTCGGCCGAGCCCTCGGTGGCCCTCATCCGGCCCGTGAGCGCGAGCAGCAGGCAGGTGCGTCCGGACCCGGACGGCCCCTCCAGCGCGATCAGCGAACCGGGTTCCGCGTCGAAGGACACCTCACGGAAGACCCAGCCGCGAGGCCCCTTGAGCCCGAAGGCCCGGGCGGTCACCCCGAGTCCGTGGGGACTCTCCACGTGTCCGTCTCCCTCGTGAATTCTTTGAACTGACTGGTCAGTGCAAAAGATAGCTCGAACCTTCGATCGAAGCAAAAGACCAGGTCAGAACGGATTGTCAGTGGCATACCGCACGATGGGCACATACGGCACCTCCCGTCGGGACGTGCCGTCACACAGACGACAGGAGGTTCGTCATGGCCAGCTCGAACGCAGCCGCCGCCCCACGGCGCCGCGCCCCCGGCCCTGCCCCCTCACTGACCGGGCCGGCGGGAGACGTGCACCCCGTGCTCCGCCGGGCCACGGCCCCGCCCGCGGCCCTCGACCTGCTCGCCCAGGCCCGCGCCGGACTCGACGAGGCGGCCGTCCTGGAGACCGCGAACGAGCGGTACGCCACCGCCCATCTCGCCGCCCTGCGCACCGCGGCCGCGGTACTCGCCGCCCGGGGCCGCCCCGAACCCACCCCAAGGCGCCGGGCACGCATCCGCAGCGCCTGGGAGGTGCTCCCCGAGATAGCTCCCGAACTCGCCGAGTGGAGCGCGCTGTTCGCCTCCGGTGCCCGCCGCCGCGCCCGCGCCGAGGCCGGCATCCAGGGCGCCGCGAGCAGCCGCGACGCCGACGACCTGATCCGCGACGTGGCGATGTTCCTGCGCCTCGTCGAGCGGATGCTCGTCCTCCAGCCGGTGCTGCCCCAGCCGCGCCACGACCCGGACAGGCCCCCGGGGACGGCCCGGGACAGGGACCGGGACGTCCCTGACGCGGGCTGAGGCGGATGCCCGGGTACGTCACCGGAGGCAATAGGGTGGTGGGGAAGTCGCAGCCTTTCCGCAGCCCACCGGGGCCGGGGAGGCGCCCCGTTCCCTCCGCCCCGACCAGGCGGCGCCGCGCCGAGGAGTCACCTGCCGTGTCGAACCCGACTCGCCCCCGCGCCTCTCTCCGTACCGCAGTCGTCTGGGAGGTCCTCCAGGACGCCCTGGAACGCCGCGTCAAAGCCACGGGGCGCGAGTCGCTGGACGTCCTCGACACCGGCGGCGGCAGCGGCAACTTCGCGGTGCCCGTCGCCCGCCTCGGCCACCGCGTCACCGTCGTCGACCCCAGCCCCAACGCGCTGTTCGCGCTGGAGCGCCGGGCCGCCGAGGCCGGAGTCGCCGACCGCGTCCGCGGCGTCCAGGGCGACGCGCACGGCCTCTTCGACGTGGTCGAACGCGGTGGCTACGACGCGGTGCTCTGCCACGGCGTCCTGGAGTACGTGGACGACCCCGCCGAGGGCGTCCGCAACGCGGTGGCCGCCCTGCGCTCCGAGGGCGTCCTCAGCCTGCTCGCCGCCGGTTTGGGCGGCGCCGTGCTGGCCCGGGCCCTCGCCGGGCACTTCAAGGAGGCCAGGCAGGCCCTCGACGACCCGAACGGCCGCTGGGGCGAGAGTGACCCCGTGCCCCACCGCTTCACCGCCGAACAGCTCACCGGGCTGGTCGAGAGCGCCGGTCTGCGCGTGGGCGCCGTGCACGGCGTACGGATCTTCGCCGACCTGGTGCCCGGCGTCCTCGTGGACACCGAGCCCGGCGCCCTGGACGCGCTGCTGAAGCTGGAGGCCGCGGCGGCCGAACAGGCCGCGTTCCACTCCGTGGCCACCCAGCTTCATGTGCTCGGTGAGACGCCGGGGGCCATCGAGGCGTGAGTCACCTCCGGTGGCGGAGCGCTGATCAGGGGCTCGGCCGCAGATGGAGTACGCCACAGGCCCCCCGATCGGACGCCCGGAGCCGTATGATCGAGGGAGACCGCCCGCATGACGGCCGGGTTGCTGGGGAATGAAGGCCTCAGTGAGCCGGACGGCCATGGCGGATTCCGGTTGCCAATTGGCGTAGAGGGGCGGGTTTCACGGGGGCGATTCCCTGCCTATCCTGAAGGGGACCCCCGGTCGCCCCGGCGACTGCACGAATGAGGAGGACTCCGTGCCGCTCTCGGAGCACGAGCAGCGAATGCTCGAGCAGATGGAGCGAGCGCTGTACGCCGAAGATCCCAAGTTCGCGACAGCGCTTGAGGGAAGCGGGCTGCGCACGTACACCCGGCGACGGGTCTACCAGGCGGTCGCGGGCTTCCTCGTAGGTATCGCGCTCCTCATGGCCGGAATGGTCGCACAGCAGATTTGGGTCAGCGTGGTGGGGTTCCTCGTCATGCTGGGCTGTGCGGTATTGGCTGTGACGGGTTGGCGCAAGGCTCCCAAACCGGGTGAACAGCCCGCCGCGGGTGCCGCCCCCGGAGCCCCGCACGCTCGCCGACAGGGTCGGCAGCGGCGCTCCATGATGGACCGCATCGAGGAGCGCTGGCAGCGCCGGCGCGACGAACAGCAGGGTGGCCAGTAGCCCTTCGGGCCGCAGTTCCCCGAGTTGTGACCGCAGGACGTGAAACGGCGGTGGCCCGGAACCCTCAAGGGTTCCGGGCCACCGCCGTGTTCGGCCGCCGTGCCGTCAGCTCTGCTGGCCCCACGGCTTGCGCAGGGCCGGCCTCGCCGCCACGACCCGCTCACCGAGCGCGGACCAGCGCGCCGACAGCGCCCACACCACACGTACGGTCGAACGCGGGACGAACAACGCCCGCAGCCGCGTGCCCCGGCCCACCGAGGCGCGCAGGGCGTCCGTGACCCGGCGCACGTCCTCCGAGAGCCCCGCCGTCGGACGGGGAGTCGGCGCGTACAGGACCTGCTCCACGGCGTCCGCCACCCGGTGCACGGATTCCGCCGCCGCCGGATCGAGAGCGCCGAGGCGCACGATCCGGGCCGCCGCCTTGCGGGGCGTCTGGGACTCCTCCGGGCTGATGCCGAAGTCCCAGGCGGTGTCGGTCAGTTCCTGCCAGGCCGAGAGCGCGTGCACCGTCGCGTCGGCGTCGGCGCGGCCGTGCGCCCCGAGCCGTACGCCACGGATCCGCAGCCGCCACAGCATCGGCAGCAGCAGGAGCGCCAGCACGGCGAGCGCGCCCAGCGTCCACCCCAGTTCCGGGGACCACCAGCCGCTGTCCTCGTCCTGACCCAGTGCCGTCTGCGCGGACTCGCTCGCGCAGCCACCGTCCAGCCGCCGCTGCGCCGCCGTGCAGGTCTCGCTCGCCGAAGCGGAGTCGGACGGCGCGACGGTCGCCTGCTGGGAGGGCTCGTCCGGGTTCGGGATGGTGCTGGGCGTCTGGGACTGCGTGTACTCCGGCACCGAACCACGGGTCGGGGTCGGCTCGAAACGGGTCCAGCCGACGCCCTCGAAGTACAGCTCCGGCCAGGCGTGCGCGTCGCGCAGCCCCACCGAGATCGTGCCGTCCGGCTGCGGGGTGCCCGGCGCGAAGCCCACCGCGACCCGGGCCGGGATGCCCAGCGTGCGGGCCATCGAGGCCATCGCGAAGGAGAAGTGGACGCAGAAGCCCTCCTTGTCCCTCAGGAACCGCGCGATCGCGTTGGAGCCGCTGCCGACCTGCACCTGGGTGTCGTACCGGAAGCCGCCGCTCACCGCGAAGTAGTCCTGCAGCTTGACCGCCTGCTCGTAGGCGTTCACCGAACCGGCGGTGACCTCGCGCGCGGTGCGCGCCACGATCGACGGCAGCGACTCCGGGACCTGGGTGAACTCGCGCACCAGCGCCGGGTCCGGCTTCGGTGCCTCGGCGAGCTGCTGCGCCGTCGGCTGCACGTCCAGGCTCGTCACCGTGTACTGCGCGCCGCGGGTGTTCTGACCGTGGTCACCGACGAGAGTGCGGCCCACGGGCTCGAAGCGCCAACTGCCGTCGATCTTCACACCGGTCGCGGGGTACGGCATCGGGAGCCAGTCCTGGGCGTACCAGTCCGCCGCCGAGATGGACGTCGTGATCTCGGTGCGCCGTACGTCCACCCGCAGGCCGACCGGCGTCGGGAACGTCTTGGGCACGTCCTGGATGTGCCGCTGGGACGGCTTCCACGCGGTGCCGTCGAAGGAGTCCAGCGAGACGATCCGCAGGTACATGTCCTGGGTGTCCTCGCTGCTGCTGCGCACGGACATGACCTGGCGGTCCTCGTTGACGTTCAGACTGTCGCGGAGTGACACCAGCGGGTTCACGGCGGAGATCGTGCCGCCGTTCCCACTGCCAGAACCCACACCGCCGCCCGCGGCGCCCAGCAGTCCGCCGTCGAGCGAGGGCAGTGCCAGCGGCACCACCAGGGCGACGCCCAGCGCGACCGCGCCGATCCGCCGCCCCGTGCGGACGGGGGCGATCGCGCCGCCCGCCGACTGTTCGCCGGGGGCGCGTGGTGCGCCGCCGAAGACCCGGCCCCACTGGGAGAGCCGGTCCCGGCCCTCGGCCAGCAGCAGCATCAGATAGCCCGCCGCGGCCAGCAGGAACCACACCCAGGCGCCGCCGCCGTCGGCCAGCCCCGCAGCGACCGAGTACAGCGCGAGAAGCGGCAGCCCGGCCGGAGCCGCGCTGCGGAACGTCACCGCGAGGGTGTCCACCATGAGCCCGATCAGCAGCGCACCGCCGACCAGCATCAGCCGTATGCCGTCGGACAGCGGCGCGGGAATCGCGTACCGCCCGACGTCGTCCGCGCCGCTCTGCAGCAGGGTGCCGAACTGCTGGAAGGCGTCCGGGCCCGGGATCAGACCGAAGAAGGCCTCCTCGCGGACGAAGACCAGGGTCAGCAGGACGAGGGAGACGAGAAGCTGCGCCGCCACCGTCAGCGGCCAGGCCAGCGGGACCCGACGGGCCCCCGCGCCGACGACCGTCTGGATGCCCAGCAGGAAGGCCACCTGGAGCAGCCAGCTCACGTCCTCGACCAACGGCAGCAGGGCACACGCCGCCAGCATCGTCGCCACCCAGGCGCACAGCGCCAGTCGTGCGCGCCCGCTCATGACCGTCCCTCCCCGCCGCTGAGGGCACCGAGACCGGAACGTTCCCGGTCCGCCTGGCGCCACAGGTCGCTCATCGCGGCCCCTCGCGGTACCCGCACCGCCGTCCAGCCCGCCTCGCGCAGCATCCGCAGCGACTCCTCGCCCGGGTCCTCGGGACCCGGCACATCATGGGGCTCCCGCACCCAGGTCTCACTGTCCAGCACGAAGGCGATCGCCCCGCCGCTGCGCTGGCGCATCTTGGCGGCCACCGCGGCCTGCTCCTCGTCGAGATCGCCGAAGAACGCCATCAGCAGCCCCTCGCCGCCGGCACGCAGCACGTCGTACGCGCGGGAGATGTCCGTGCCGTCCGAGTGGTCGATCACCGCGAGCGTGTCCATCATCAGTCCGGCCGCGTCCGCCGACTCCTGGCTGGCGCCCGCGAAACCCTCGGCGCCCTCACCGGGCACGGAGTTGCCCGTGTCCGTCAGCAGCCGTACGGAGAAGCCCCGTTCGAGCATGTGGACCAGGACGGACGCGGCGCCCGACACCGCCCACTCGAAGGCCGAGTCCGGGCCCGCGCCCAGATAGGCGATGCCCCGGGTGTCGAGGAGCACCGTGCAGCGGGCGCGCTGCGGCTGCTCCTCGCGGCGCACCATGAGCTCGCCGTAGCGGGCCGTGGAGCGCCAGTGCACGCGGCGCAGGTCGTCGCCGTAGCGGTACCCGCGCGGGATCACGTCGTCCTCGCCGGCCAGTGCCAGCGAGCGGTGCCGTCCCTCGCCGTACCCCTTGGCCTCGCCGGTCAGCCGCGCCGGCGGCAGGGTCTCCACGCGCGGGATCACCGTCAGGGTGTCGTACGTGGAGAAGGAGCGGGTCAGTTCGCACATGCCGAACGGGTCGGTCAGGCGCAGCTGGAGCGGGCCCAGCGGATAGCGTCCCCGCAGGTCGGAGCGGACCCGGTAGGACACCTCGCGGCGCCCGCCGGCCTCCACCCGGTCGAGGACGAAACGCGGACGCGGGCCGAGCACGTACGGCACCCGGTCCTGGAGCATCAGCAGGCCCGTGGGCAGCCGCGAGACGTTGTCCATCCGGAGATGGACGCGGGCCTCGGCGGCGGCGGGCACGCGCGCGGGGGAAAGCCGGCGGCTGCCGGCCACCCGGTAGCGCGTGCGGTACAGGACGGTCGCGCAGACCAGCGGGAGTACGGCGAGCAGCACGCCCACCCGCAGCAGATCGCTCTGCCCCAGGACGTACGCGCAGATGGCGGCGGCGACCCCGGCGGCCAGGAAGGAGCGCCCTCGGGTGGTGAGGCCG
Source organism: Streptomyces sp. NPDC047042 (assembly GCF_040644035.1). Classification (NCBI taxonomy): domain Bacteria; kingdom Bacillati; phylum Actinomycetota; class Actinomycetes; order Kitasatosporales; family Streptomycetaceae; genus Streptomyces; species Streptomyces sp. NPDC047042. Next base: position 63,307 of record NZ_JBEYVP010000033.1, read on the forward strand.
GCCAGCGCCGTACGCACGCCGCCCTTGTCGCTCTGGTCGTCGTCCTCGGGGTGCCCCGGCGCCTCTGCGCTCATCCAAGCCTCCGCGGCGGCTGCTGGCCGAAGTCGGGCGCGGAGCGGCCCATGCCGAAGCCGCTCTGCTGCTGGGGCGCCGCGGGCACCGCGGTGCGCTGCAGGATCTCCTGGACGACCTGCTCGGAGGTCCGGCGGTTGAGCTGGGCCTGCGCGGTGGGCAGCAGACGGTGGGACAGGACGGCCACGGCGAGGGCCTGGACGTCGTCCGGCAGCGCGTAGTCCCGGCCGCTGAGGGCGGCGGAGGCCTTCGCGGCGCGCAGAAGATGCAGGGTGGCGCGCGGTGAGGCGCCGAGTCTGAGATCGGGGTGGGTGCGCGTGGCGGCGACCAGGTCCACCGCGTACCGCCGGACCGCCTGCGCGACGTGCACGTTGCGGACGGCCTCGACGAGCTTCACGATGTCGTGCGCGTGGGCCACCGGCTGGAGGTCGTCCAGCGGGGAGATGCCGCCGTGCACGTCCAGCATCTGGAGTTCGGCCTCCGCGCTGGGGTAGCCGATGGACACGCGGGCCATGAAGCGGTCGCGCTGTGCCTCCGGGAGCGGGTAGGTGCCCTCCATCTCGACCGGGTTCTGGGTGGCCACCACCATGAACGGGCTGGGCAGCTCGTAGGTCTGGCCGTCGATGGTGACCTGGCGCTCCTCCATGGACTCCAGAAGCGCGGACTGGGTCTTCGGCGAGGCACGGTTGATCTCGTCGCCGATCACGATCTGCGCGAAGATCGCCCCCGGTTTGAACTCGAAGTCGCGGCGCTGCTGGTCCCAGATGGACACACCGGTGATGTCCGAGGGCAGCAGGTCCGGCGTGAACTGAATGCGCCGCACGGAACAGTCGATGGACTTGGCCAGCGTCTTCGCCAGCATGGTCTTGCCGACGCCGGGGACATCCTCGATCAGAAGATGCCCCTCGGCGAGCAGCACGGTCAGCGAAAGCCGTACGACCTCAGGCTTGCCCTCGATCACTCCCTCCACCGAACTGCGGACTCGTTCCACAGTGGCGGTCAGATCAGTGAGGCTCGCTCGATCGTCATAGGTCGTCACACGGCCCTCCTCGGCCCGTTCTTTCTCCGGGCCGACGCCTGCGAATGCGGACCGGCCCACCCCGAAACACGGACACCACACGGAAAAAGTTCCGCGCGACGCCACACCCGCATTCTTGTTGCCGTTACCGGTTCGTGTCACTCGCCTGTGGATAACTGGCAGGGGTATGTCTGATTTTCAGGGCTTTTCAGCCCTGAAGTGAAGGGTAAATTTCGTAGAGACATACGTACGGATGGGCGGTCCGGTTCGGTCAGGCGGGATCGATCTCGCGCAGCAGGCCCGACTTCACGTCGAAGACGAAGCCGCGGACGTCGTCGGTGTGCAGGAGGAAGGGGTTGGTGCGCACGCGCTGCATCGACTGGCGGACGTCCTGGTCGACATCGCGGAAGGCCTCAACCGCCCACGCCGGACGCTGTCCGACCTCGGCCTCCAGCTCCTGCCGGAAGTCCTCGGTGAGGGACTCCAGGCCGCAGCCGGTGTGGTGGATGAGTATGACGCTGCGGGTGCCGAGCGCCCGCTGGCTGATGGTGAGGGAGCGGATCACGTCGTCGGTGACCGCGCCGCCCGCGTTGCGGATGGTGTGGCAGTCGCCGAGCTCCAGGCCGAGCGCGGCGTGCAGGTCGAGACGGGCGTCCATGCAGGCCACGACCGCCACCTTGAGCACCGGGCGGGCGTCCATCCCCGGGTCGGTGAAAGCGGCCGCGTACTGCCCGTTCGCGTCGACGAGGCGGTCGATGACGCTGTCGGTGGTGGCTATGGCGCCTTCGGGTCCGATGGGAACTGATGCGGAAGTCGTCATAGGCATGACGGTACTGGTCACGCCCGTTCCGGGCCCGCTGTGAGAGGGGACAAAGAACATCAATGAGTGTTGTTGTGAGGTAACCCACACGGGTGGTGTGAGTGTGCCCCTACGGGTGATTGTGGCGGAATTGCGGCTTGCCGGGCAGGGCCGTCCGACGCGCAGGCCGGTTGATTGACCGCGCGACACCGTGGACTAAAGTGACGCGAAGCGGGAGCCGAGACTCCCTGCTGGATTGTTTGATCCCCCGCGTGCGCGGCGCGTACGTACGGCTCGGCCTCCTCCCGCTCCCGGTCGGCTGACGCTTTTGGCGCCGGCGGGCCCGCCTTCTTCGAGCGGCCCGGGATCCGGTGGTGCGTAACGGCCGGCCCGACCTGAGAGGGCCCCTTGAGCCAGAGTCGACATGTCCCGGTGATGCTCCAGCGGTGCCTGGACCTGTTGGCCCCCGCACTGGAGCGGCCCGATGCGGTCGTCGTCGACTGCACCCTCGGCCTCGGCGGCCACAGCGAGGCACTGCTCGCCCGTTTCCCCGAGGTCCGGCTGGTCGCCCTCGACCGTGACAAGGAGGCCCTGCGCCTCTCCGGGGAGCGACTCGCCCCCTTCGGCGCGCGGGCCGACCTGGTGCACGCGGTCTACGACGAACTGCCCGACGTACTCGACCGGCTGGGCCTGTCCAAGGTCGACGGAGTCCTGTTCGACCTCGGCGTCTCCTCCATGCAACTCGACGAGGCCGACCGCGGGTTCGCCTACGCCCAGGACGCGCCCCTCGACATGCGCATGGACCAGACGACCGGCATCAGCGCCGCCGAGGTCCTCAACACCTACCCCGCCGGTGAACTCGTCCGGATCCTGCGGGCGTACGGCGAGGAGAAGCAGGCCAAGCGCATCGTCTCCGCGGTCGTGCGCGAACGCGACAAGGAGCCCTTCAGCAACAGCGCCCGGCTCGTCGAACTGATCCGCGACTCGCTGCCGCAGGCCGCCAAGCGCACCGGGGGCAACCCCGCCAAGCGCACCTTCCAGGCGCTGCGCATCGAGGTCAACGGTGAACTGACCGTCCTGGAAAGGGCGATCCCGGCCGCGGTGAAGGCGCTCGCGGTCGGCGGCCGGATCGCCGTCCTGTCGTACCACTCGCTCGAAGACCGGCTGGTCAAGCAGGTTTTCGCGGCCGGCGCCGCCAACACGGCGCCCCCCGGACTGCCGGTCGTGCCCGAGCGCTACCAGCCCCGGCTCAAGCTGCTCACCCGTGGTGCCGAACTTCCCACCGAGGAAGAGGTCGCCGAGAACCGGCGAGCCGCCCCGGCGCGACTGCGCGGGGCTCAGCGCATCAGGGAGGACGCCGAGTGAGACGTACGGAGGGGACGGCGGGGGAGCGGGAGACCCGGAGTCGCCGGGCGGTGAGCGGGCAGGCGCGTGGGAAGAACCGACTCGCGGGGAGGGTGAGTGAGTAGCAGACCCGAACTCAGGGGCCGGGCCGCCCGACTCGCCAGGCTCTTCCCCGCGGGACCGGGACAGGCCGCCCGTACCCCCTTCGTCCTGCTCGTCGTCTTCCTGCTGGGCGGCGGACTCATCGGGCTCCTCGTACTGAACTCCGCGCTCAGCGAAGGCGGGTTCCGGCTCGACGACCTCCAGAAGGACACCAAGAGCCTCACCGACGAGGAACAGGCGCTCCAGCGGGACGTGGACGCCTACGCCGCGCCCGACGCCCTGCAGCGCCGGGCCAAGCAGCTCGGCATGGTGCCCGGCGGCGACCCGGCCTTCCTCGACCCCGACGGCACCGTCAGGGGCGTCCCGGAGGCGGCGGAGCAGGCGGAACAGGCCGCACTGAGGATCCCGGAGCTGATCCCGCCGCAGGTGAACACCCCCGAGCCGGCGCTCGGCCCGACGCCCACCTCCACCCCGACTGCCTCGCCGGCCCCTGGCTCCACCCCGTCCGCCGCCCCCGGGACGCCGGCCGCTCAGCCGACGACACCCACGCCGACCCCCTCCGCGTCGGTGTCCCCGGCGCCGGTGCCCGCAGGCGCCCCCGCTCTCTCCTCCACGACCCCCGGCAGGTGACGGAAGTGTCCGACAGGGAACCGCCGCGCCGCCGGGTGCCCGCCCCGGCCAGGTCCGCCCGCCCCGGAGCCCCCCGGCGTCCGGGCCCAGGCGCCCGCCCCGCCCGTCGTCCCGTCGCCGGCCGCCCCACCGGGCCGAAGGTCATCCGGCTCGGCAGCCCCCGGCCCCGGCTGCGCATGGTCAGCCTCGGGCTCGCCCTGGTGATGATCGCCTTCGTCGTACGGCTGCTCCAGGTGCAGGCCGTCGACGCGAGCGTGTACGCCGCCATGGCCGAGCAGAACCGGTATGTCGGCCGCACCCTGGCCGCCGAACGCGGCGAGATCACCGACCGCAACGGCGTCGAACTGGCGACCAGCGTGGACGCGTACGACATCACCGCCGACCCGACGATGTTCACGCCGAAGAGCACGAAACTGCGCGACGCCCCCGAGCAGGCCGCCGCTCTCCTCGCCCCGATCCTCGGGCAGGACGCGGGCGACGTCGCCAAGAAGCTGAAGACGCCGAACACGCGCTACACGCTGCTCGCGCACCGCCGGACCCCGCAGGTGTGGACGCAGATCAAGGACCTGAAGTCCACTCTGGCCGCCAAGTCCGCAACCGACCCGACCACCGTCAACGTCCTCGCCGGTGTGCTGGCCGTGCCCGCGAGCAAGCGTGTCTATCCGAACGGCGGACTGGCCGCCGGACTGCTGGGGTGGGTCAGCGCCGACGGCAAGGGCGGCGGCGGCCTCGAACAGCAGCTGAACGGGGAACTGGCGGGGAAGGACGGCAAGATCCGGTACGCGCAGTCGGGGGGACGGCAGGTGCCCACCGCCGATTCCACCGAGACACCCGCCGTGCCCGGTTCCGACGTCGAACTGACCATCGACCGCGACATCCAGTGGGCCGCCCAGAACGCCATCACCGAGCAGGTGAAGGAGTCGAAGGCGGACCGCGGGTACGTGATAGTGCAGGACACCCGCACCGGCCAGATCCTGGCCATGGCCAACTCGCCCGGCTTCGACCCCAACGACCTCACCAGGGCGAACCCGGACGCGCTCGGCAACGCGGCCCTCCAGGACGCCTACGAGCCCGGTTCCACGGCCAAGGTCATGTCGATGGCCGCCGTGATCGAGGAGAACGTCGCGACGCCCGCGACACATGTCGTCGTGCCCAACCGGCTGCACCGGGGCGACCGGCTCTTCAAGGACGACATCGACCACCCGACCTGGTACCTCACGCTCAACGGCGTGCTCGCCAAGTCCAGCAACATCGGCACCATCCTGGCCACCGGCCAACTCGGCAAGACGCAGGCGCAGTCCAACCAGGTCCTCTACTCTTACCTGCGCAAGTTCGGCCTCGGCAGCTACAGCGGACTGGACTTCCCCGGCGAGACCAAGGGCATCCTCGCGCCGCCCGACCAGTGGTCGACCTCCCAGCAGTTCACGATTCCTTTCGGCCAGGGCGTCTCCCTCAACGCGATGCAGGCGGCCTCCGTGTACTCGACGATCGCCAACGGCGGCGTCCGCGTGGAGCCGACCCTGATCCGGGGCACCAAGGGCGCCGACGGCAGGTTCACCCCCGCCGCCGCGCCCAAGAAGACGCGGGTCGTCAGTGCGACGACGGCGAAGACCCTCGCCAAGATGCTGGAGTCCGTCGTGGACGACGAGGAGGGCACCGGCACCAAGGCGCGCATCCCCGGCTACCGGGTGGCGGGCAAGACGGGTACGGCGAACCGCGTGGATCCGGCCACCGGCCGCTACCACGGCTATACGTCGTCGTTCGCCGGGTTCGCCCCCGCCGACAACCCGCGCATCACCGTCTACTGCGCCATCCAGAACGCCACCAGAGGCAGCTACTTCGGAGGTCAGATCTGTGGCCCCATCTACAAGGAGGTCATGGAGTTCGCCCTGAAGACCCTTCAGGTGCCGCCCACCGGGGCCAAGGCCGCGAATCTCCCCGTGACCTTCACACCCTGATCAGCACGGAAACCAGCCAGGAAACTTGCTCGTGACGACGAACTCACCCGACCCGGGGCACAGCACCCCGGCGCACACCCCGCCCGCGCCCTCACTTCGCTCGTCCGGGGGTGCGCCCGGTACGCTCACCGCCGTGCCACACGCTGATCAGTACCAAACCACCCAGAAGGGCGTTCCTGTGACATATCCGGGGCCGCCAAGGCCGGTTCGCGTCTCCGCCACACCCCTCGCGGAACTCGCCGGACAACTGGGTGCCCCGCGGCCCCAGACCACCCAGGACGCCGGAATCACGGGCATCACGCACGACTCCCGCGCCGTGCGCCCCGGCGACCTGTACGCCGCCCTCCCGGGCGCCCGGCTGCACGGCGCCGACTTCGTGACGCAGGCCGCCGGCCTCGGCGCCGCAGCCGTGCTGACCGACCCCACGGGCGCCGAACGCGCCGCCGCCACCGGACTTCCGGTGCTGGTGGCCGACGACCCGCGCGCGCGGATGGGCGAACTGGCGGCCACGATCTACGGCCGCCCGGGGCGCGACCTGCTCCAGATCGGCATCACCGGCACCTCCGGCAAGACCACCACCGCCTACCTCGTCGAGGGCGGCCTCAAGACGGACCGGGCCACCGGACTGATCGGCACGGTCGAGACCCGCATCGGCGACGAGCGCATCAAGTCCGAACGCACCACACCCGAGGCCACCGACCTCCAGGCCCTGTTCGCGGTGATGCGCGAGCGCGGGGTCGAGGCGGTCGCCATGGAGGTGTCCAGCCACGCGCTGGTCCTCGGCCGGGTCGACGGCTGCGTCTTCGACATCGCCGTGTTCACCAACCTCAGCCCGGAACACATGGAGTTCCACTCCGACATGGAGGACTACTTCCGGGCCAAGGCGCAGCTGTTCACTCCCGAACGCAGCAAACTCGGCGTCGTCAATTACGACGACCCCTACGGCCGACGCCTCGCCCAGGAGGCCACCGTCCCGGTCGTCACCTTCTCCGCCGAGGGCCACCCGGACGCCGACTGGCGCGCCGAGAACGTCCAGGTCGGCCCGATGGACTCGACGTTCACGGTCGTCGGCCCCAAGGACCAGCGGATCGGCGCGCGGGCGCCGCTCGCCGGCACCTTCAACGTCGCCAACACCCTCGCCGCGATCGTCGCCCTCGCCGAGGCCGGGCTCGACCCGCAGACCGCCGCCGACGGCATCGCCGCCGTACCGGGAGTGCCGGGACGCCTCGAACGGGTGGACGTGGGCCAGCCGTATCTCGCGGTCGTCGACTACGCGCACAAGACGGACGCCGTCGAATCGGTGCTGCGCGCGCTGCGCAAGGTCACCGAGGGCAGCCTGCACGTGGTGCTCGGCTGTGGCGGCGACCGGGACACGACCAAGCGCGCCCCGATGGGCGCCGCCGTGGCCAGGCTCGCCGACACCGCCGTACTGACCTCCGACAACCCCCGTTCCGAGGACCCCCTCGCGATCCTCGCGACCATGCTCCAGGGGGCGGCCTCCGTGCCCGCCCACGAGCGTGGCGAGGTCCAGGTGTTCGAGGACAGGGCCGCGGCCATCGCCGCCGCCGTGGCCCGCGCGCGGCCCGGGGACACCGTGCTGGTCGCCGGCAAGGGCCATGAACAGGGCCAGGACATCGCCGGGGTGGTTCGTCCCTTCGACGACCGCCAGGTGCTTCGCGAAGCTATCCAGCAGACCCAGGGATGAACTTGTGATCGCCCTCTCTCTCGCCGAGATCGCAGCAGTCGTCGGCGGGCAGACGCACGACATACCGGATCCGTCGGTCCAGGTCACCGGACAGGTCGTCAGGGACTCCCGTGAGGTGGAACCCGGCAGCCTCTTCGTCGCCTTCGCCGGCGAGCGCGTCGACGGCCACGACTTCGCGGCCGCGGTCGTCGAGGCGGGCGCGGTCGCCGTACTGGCCTCCCGGCCGGTCGGCGTGCCCGCGATCGTCGTGGACGACGTCCAGCGGGCGCTGGGCGCCCTCGCCCGGCACGTGGTGCGCAAGCTCGGCGCGACCCTCGTGGCCCTCACCGGCTCCGCGGGCAAGACCAGCACCAAGGACCTGATCGCCCAGGTGCTGCGGCACAAGGCGCCGACGGTCTTCACACCCGGCTCGCTCAACAACGAGATCGGGCTGCCGCTGACCGCGCTGAGCGCCACCGAGGAGACCAGGTTCCTGGTCCTGGAGATGGGCGCCCGCGGAATCGGTCACATCCGCTATCTCACCGAGCTGACGCCTCCACGGATCGGCCTCGTCATCAACGTGGGCACCGCCCACATCGGCGAGTTCGGCGGCCGTGAACAGATCGCACAGGCGAAGGGTGAACTCGTCGAGGCGCTCCCCGCCGAGGCCGACGGCGGCACCGCGATCCTCAACGCGGACGATCCCCTCGTACGGGCCATGGCGGCTCGAACAAAGGCGAAGGTGATCTTCTTCGGAGAGTCCGGCGAAGCGGACGTACGCGCCGAGAACGTGCGACTCACGGACAGGGGACAGCCCGCCTTCAGGCTCCACACACCCTCCGGTGCAAGCGACGTGACCATGCGCCTGTACGGTGAGCACCACGTGTCGAACGCGCTCGCCGCCGCCGCCGTCGCCCATGAGCTGGGCATGTCCGCAGACGAGATCGCCACCGCGCTCTCCGAGGCGGGCTCCCTCTCCCGCTGGCGGATGGAGGTCACCGAGCGCCCGGACGGCGTGACGATCGTCAACGACGCCTACAACGCGAACCCCGAGTCCATGCGAGCGGCTTTGCGCGCGCTTGCCGCCATGGGTCAGGGGCGTCGTACGTGGGCGGTGCTCGGCAAGATGGCCGAGCTCGGGGACGAGGCGCTCGCCGAGCACGACGCGGTCGGACGGCTGGCCGTCCGGCTCAATGTCGGCAAGCTCGTCGCGGTCGGGGGCAGGGAAGCGTCCTGGCTCCAACTGGGCGCATATAACGAGGGTTCGTGGGGTGAGGAGTCGGTGCACGTGTCCGACGCACAGGCGGCTGTCGACCTGTTGCGCAGCGAGCTGCGCCCGGGGGATGTCGTGCTCGTGAAGGCGTCCCGGTCGGTCGGGCTGGAAAGCGTGGCGCAGGCGCTTCTGGCGACCGGTGCCGAGGGTGAGGTTTCCGCCCGATGATGAAGCAGATCCTGTTCGCAGGAGTCATTGGCCTCTTCCTGACCCTGATCGGCACCCCGCTGCTGATCAAGCTCCTGGCCCGCAAGGGCTACGGTCAGTACATCCGCGACGACGGCCCGCGCGAGCACCACGCCAAGCGCGGTACGCCGACGATGGGCGGTATCGCCTTCATCCTGGCGACGATCGCCGCGTACTTCCTCTCCAAGGTCTTCACCGGCCTGGGAGAGGCCGACACGCCCCCGCCGACCTTCTCGGGCGTGCTGGTGATCGGCCTGATGGCGGGCATGGGCCTGGTCGGCTTCCTGGACGACTACATCAAGATCGTCAAGCGCCGCTCGCTCGGCCTGCGGGCCAAGGCGAAGATGGCGGGCCAGCTCGGCGGCGGTATCGCCTTCGCCGTCCTGTCACTGCAGTTCGCCGACAACCGCGGCAACACGCCGGCCTCGACGAAGCTCTCCTTCGTCCAGGACTTCGGCTGGACGATCGGCCCGGTGCTGTTCGTCGTCTGGGCGCTCTTCATGATCCTGGCGATGTCGAACGGCGTGAACCTGACGGACGGTCTGGACGGCCTCGCCACCGGCGCCTCCGTCCTCGTCTTCGGCGCGTACACGTTCATCGGCGTCTGGCAGTTCCAGGAGTCCTGCGCCAACGCGCAGACCCTGACCAACCCCTCCGCCTGTTACGAGGTACGAGATCCACTCGACCTCGCCGTCGTCGCCTCGGCCCTGATGGGTTCCTGCCTCGGCTTCCTGTGGTGGAACACGTCACCCGCCAAGATCTTCATGGGCGACACCGGTTCGCTGGCCCTGGGCGGCGCGCTGGCCGGCCTCGCGATCTGCTCCCGTACGGAACTGCTGCTGGCGCTCCTCGGCGGCCTGTTCGTCCTGATCACCATGTCGGTGGTCATCCAGGTCGGCTCGTTCCGCACGACCGGCAAGCGCGTCTTCCGCATGGCGCCGCTCCAGCACCACTTCGAACTCAAGGGGTGGTCCGAAGTCCTTGTCGTGGTCCGCTTCTGGATCATCCAGGGCATCTGCGTGATCGTCGGACTGGGCATCTTCTACGCGGGATGGGCGGCCGGAAAGTGACCTCCGGGCAGGGTGGCGACTGGGAAGGCATGCGGGTCACCGTCGCGGGCCTCGGCGTGAGCGGCATCAGCGCCGCCCGCGCCCTGGCCGCCCTCGGCGCCCGGGTCACCGTCGTGGACGGCGGGGACTCCGAGGCCCACCGGGAACGCGCGGCGGCCCTGGAAGGCGTCGAGGTACGCCTCGGGGACGCGGAGGCCCTGCCCGAGGGCACCGAGCTCGTCGTCACCTCGCCCGGCTGGAAGCCGAGTTCACCGCTCTTCGCGGCGGCGGCCGAGGCGGGCGTGGACGTGGTCGGCGACGTCGAGATCGCCTGGCGGCTGCGCGGCCCCGATGCCGCTCCCTGGCTGGCGATCACCGGCACCAACGGCAAGACGACCACCACCCAGATGCTCGCGTCGATCCTGCGCGCGGCAGGCCTGCGTACGGCCGCCGTCGGCAACATCGGCACGCCGATCATCGACGTCGTCCTCGGCGACGAGCCGTACGACGTCCTGGCCGTCGAACTCTCCAGCTACCAGCTGCACTGGGCGCCCTCCCTGCGCGCCCACTCCGCCGCCGTCCTCAACCTCGCCCCCGACCACCTCGACTGGCACGGCTCCATGGAGGCGTACGCCGCCGACAAGGGCCGTATCTACGAGGGCAATCGGGTCGCGTGTGTCTACAACGTGGCCGACAAGGCGACCGAGGACCTGGTGCGCGGCGCGGACGTCGAGGAGGGGTGCCGTGCCATCGGGTTCACGCTCGGTGCGCCCGGACCGTCCCAACTCGGCGTCGTGGACGGCATCCTGGTCGACCGCGCGTTCGTGGAGAACCGGCAGCGGAACGCCCAGGAGCTGGCCGAGATCTCGGACGTCAACCCGCCCGCCCCGCACAACATCGCCAACGCCCTTGCCGCGGCTGCCCTCGCCCGTGCCTTCGGGGTGCCCGCGAAGGCGGTCCGGGACGGCCTGCGGGCCTTCACCCCGGACGCGCACCGCATCGCGCACGTGGCCGACGTGGACGGCGTCGCGTACATCGACGACTCCAAGGCGACCAACACCCACGCGGCCGAGGCCTCCTTGGCGTCGTACGAGTCGATCGTGTGGATCGCCGGCGGACTCGCCAAGGGCGCGACCTTCGACGAACTCGTCGCCAAGTCGGCAAAGCGACTTCACGGGGTGGTGCTGATCGGTGCCGACCGTGCGCTGATCCGCGAAGCGCTCGCGCGACACGCGCCGGAAGTACCCGTCGTCGACCTCGACCGGACCGACACTGGGGCGATGCGAGCGGCTGTTCAGGAGGCCCGGCGGTTGGCTGCGCCGGGCGACACGGTGCTGTTGGCCCCGGCCTGTGCCTCCATGGACATGTTCGCCAACTACAACAAACGCGGTGACGCGTTCGCGCAGGCGGTTCGCGAACTCGGTGAGGGGACCTGACGGTCGGTCTTCGGCCGTCGTGCCTTTCGGTCGCCTTGGAGGGACGCGTGAGGTCGGATATGGCTCGGGAAACTGTCGGTGGTTCGTCTGCTGCGGGCGCGTGGGGGCTGGTCGCGCAGTTCCCCGCGCCCCTTGGGTGCGTCCCTGTGCGCCTCTCTCGTCAGTGCGGGAGGCTCTGATGCCGAGTAGTCGTACCGGGCGGGCGCCCGTTCAAGGGGCTGTGCGGGTTCGTAGGCCCGCCAGTCCCCGGCCGCCCCGTGACAACCCTGTAAAACGCCTCCACGCGCGCGTCCAGCGGGCCTGGGACCGGCCGTTGACCGCGTACTACGTGATCCTCGGCGGTTCGCTGCTGATCACGGTGCTCGGGCTGGTGATGGTCTACTCGGCCTCCCAGATCAAGGCGCTCCAGCTGTCGCTGCCCGGGTCCTACTTCTTCCGCAAGCAGTTCCTCGCCGCCACGATCGGCGGCGTGCTGCTGTTCGTGGCCTCGCGCATGCCGGTGAAGCTGCACCGGGCGCTCGCCTACCCGATCCTCGCCGGGTCCGTCTTTCTGATGGTCCTCGTCCAGGTGCCCGGGATAGGGCTGTCCATCAACGGCAACCAGAACTGGATCTCGCTGGGCGGCTCCTTCCAGATCCAGCCGAGCGAGTTCGGCAAGCTCGCCCTGGTGCTGTGGGGCGCCGACCTGATCGCCCGCAAGGAGGACAAGCGGCTGCTCACGCAGTGGAAGCACATGCTGGTGCCGCTGGTCCCGGTGACGTTCATGCTGCTCGGCCTGATCATGCTCGGCGGCGACATGGGGACGGCGATCATCCTCACGGCCATCCTGTTCGGCCTGCTGTGGCTCGCCGGGGCGCCCACGCGACTGTTCGTGGGGGTGCTGTCCGTCGCCGCGTTCATCGGGCTCGTCCTCATCAAGACGAGCCCCAACCGCATGGCCCGCTTCCAGTGCATCGGCGCCACCGAACCGGGCACCGGGGCCAACTCCTGCTGGCAGGCGGTGCACGGAATCTACGCCCTCGCCTCCGGTGGCCTGTTCGGTTCGGGCCTCGGCGCGAGTATGGAAAAATGGGGGCAACTCCCCGAAGCGCACACCGACTTCATCTTTGCCGTCACCGGTGAGGAACTGGGCCTGGCGGGGACGCTGTCGGTGCTCGCCCTCTTCGCGGCTCTAGGCTATGCGGGTATCCGCGTGGCCGGACGCACGGAGGACCCCTTCGTGAGGTACGCCGCGGGAGGTGTGACCACCTGGATCACCGCTCAGGCGGTGATCAACATCGGTGCGGTGCTCGGCCTGCTGCCGATCGCCGGTGTCCCGCTCCCGCTGTTCTCCTACGGGGGTTCCGCCCTGCTGCCGACCATGTTCGCCGTGGGACTGCTGATCGCCTTCGCCCGCGACGAACCGGGTGCGCGGGCGGCGCTTTCGTTGCGGCAACCCCGCTTTGGTAGAAAGCGGGGGGCCGGGGGTCCGGTGTCCGATCGGAGCCCCCGGAGATGGAACACGATGAGACGGCGTGCCTCGGCGGCGCGTACGTCCGGAGAGCGGTGAATTTCGGTGCATGTCGTACTCGCCGGTGGGGGGACCGCCGGCCACATCGAGCCCGCGCTCGCCCTCGCGGACGCCCTGCGCAGGCAGGATCCCACCGTGGGGATCACGGCCCTGGGCACGGAACGCGGTCTGGAGACCCGGCTCGTTCCCGAGCGGGGCTATGACCTGGCGCTGATCCCGGCGGTCCCGCTGCCGCGCAAGCCCACCCCCGAGCTGATCACCGTCCCCGGGCGGCTGCGCGGCACGATCAAGGCCGCCGAGCAGATCCTGGAGCGCACCAAGGCGGACGCGGTCGTCGGCTTCGGCGGCTATGTGGCCCTGCCCGGCTACCTCGCCGCCAAGCGCCTCGGCGTGCCGATCGTCGTCCACGAGGCGAACGCCCGGCCCGGCCTCGCCAACAAGATCGGCTCGCGGTACGCAGCGCAGGTCGCCGTCTCCACCCCGGACAGCAAGCTCCGCGACGCCCGCTACATCGGCATCCCGCTGCGCCGCTCGATCGCCACCCTCGACCGGGCCGCCGTACGGCCACAGGCGCGGGCCGCGTTCGGGCTCGACCCGAGCCTGCCGACGCTGCTGGTCTCCGGCGGCTCACAGGGCGCCCGGCACCTCAACGAGGTGGTCGAGCGGGTCGCGCCCTACCTCCAGCAGGCCGGCATCCAGGTGCTGCACGCGGTCGGCCCGAAGAACGAACTGCCGCAGGTCCACCAGATGCCGGGGATGCCCCCCTACATCCCGGTACCGTACGTGGACCGGATGGACCTCGCGTACGCCGCGGCCGACATGATGCTGTGCCGCGCGGGCGCGATGACCGTCGCCGAACTCTCCGCCGTGGGACTCCCGGCCGCCTATGTCCCGCTGCCCATCGGCAACGGCGAACAGCGGCTGAACGCCCAGCCGGTGGTCAAGGCCGGCGGCGGACTCCTGGTCGACGACGCGGAACTGACCCCCGAGTGGGTGCAGCGGCAGGTCCTTCCCGTGCTCGCCGACCCGCACCGGCTGTACGAGATGTCCCGCGCCGCCAGCGAGTTCGGGCGCCGGGACGCCGACGAGCTGCTCGTCGGCATGGTGTACGAGGCGATCGCCTCACGCCACCGCTAGGCGACGAAGAGGAAGGCAGGCAGGCGTGGCCGGAGGAGCGACGACCGCCGAACGCGGCGAACGACAGCAGGACCCCTCCCGCCCGCCCCGCCTGCCGGGCCTCGTCCGCCGGTTGGGCCCACGCAGGCTTCGTATGATCGTCATCCTGGCCCTCGCCCTGGTCCTCCTCGGCGGGGGCGCCCTCTGGGTGCTCTACGGATCCCGGTGGACCCATGTGGAGCGCGTGTCGGTGTCGGGAACCGACGTTCTGACGCAGGCGCAGGTGCGCGAAGCAGCCGACGTGCCCGTCGGGAAACCGCTTGTTTCCGTCGACGTGGACGCCATTGAGTCCCGACTGCTCAGGAAATTGCCCCGAATTGACTCGGTTGAGGTCACTCGGTCCTGGCCGCACGGAATCGGGCTGAAAGTGGTCGAACGCACCCCTGTCCTGATTGTCGAAAGCACCGGTAAAGGGGGCAAGTATGTCGAAGTGGACGCGAAAGGCGTGCGATTCGCGACGGTTTCAGTTGCCCCGGAAGGTGTACCCGCATTGCAATTGACGCTGTCCGGGACCGGATCGCAGACCGCCAGTCTGCGCCGCTTCGGCAGCGACCGGCTGGTGCGCGAGGCGGTGCGGGTGGCGGGCGATCTGCCGAGTGCCGTCGCGCGCGCCGTCAAGGCGGTCAAGGTCCGCTCGTACGACTCCATCTCGCTGGAGTTGGGCGACGGCCGGACCGTCGCGTGGGGGAGCGGCGAGAGGGGCGGGGCGAAGGCCCGTGCGCTCACCGCTCTGATGAAAGCGGCTCCCGGTGCGCGGCACTTCGACGTGAGCGTCCCCACCGCCCCCGCGTCATCAGGGAGTTGACGTCTGTCGGCGCAGGCCAGCACCCTGGTTGGGCATCGCTATGGCTGATCACATAGGGTGAAAAGAAAAACGGGAGGTTCGGCGTGTTCGTTGAACGTGCGCCACTTGTCGACTTAGTGTCCTGTTCGGAAGAGTCCAAGGAACAGACACACTGGTAACCCTAAACTTCAACGTTAGGGTTCGGGTCGGCGTTCGGACCGTCCCACTTCGGCATGAGTTGTCCGTTCGCCGCACCGCGAACGGCGACACGTAACTCGAGGCGAGAGGCCTTCGACGTGGCAGCACCGCAGAACTACCTCGCAGTCATCAAAGTCATCGGTGTCGGCGGCGGTGGTGTCAACGCCATCAACCGGATGATCGAGGTCGGTCTGAAGGGCGTCGAGTTCATCGCCATCAACACCGATGCTCAGGCGCTGTTGATGAGCGACGCCGACGTCAAGCTCGACGTCGGCCGCGAACTCACCCGCGGACTCGGCGCCGGCGCCAACCCGGCCGTCGGCCGCAAGGCGGCAGAGGACCACCGCGAGGAGATCGAGGAGGTCCTCAAGGGGGCCGACATGGTCTTCGTGACGGCCGGCGAGGGCGGCGGCACCGGCACCGGCGGCGCGCCCGTCGTGGCCAACATCGCCCGCAACCTCGGCGCCCTCACCATCGGCGTGGTCACCCGCCCGTTCACCTTCGAGGGACGGCGCCGCGCCAACCAGGCCGAGGACGGCATCGCGGAACTCCGCGAAGAGGTCGACACCCTCATCGTCATCCCCAACGACCGGCTGCTGTCCATCTCGGACCGCCAGGTCTCGGTCCTCGACGCGTTCAAGTCGGCGGACCAGGTCCTGCTCTCCGGCGTCCAGGGCATCACCGACCTGATCACCACCCCCGGTCTGATCAACCTCGACTTCGCCGACGTCAAGTCCGTGATGTCCGAGGCCGGTTCGGCCCTCATGGGCATCGGCTCCGCCCGTGGCGACGACCGCGCGGTGGCGGCGGCCGAGATGGCGATCTCCTCGCCGCTGCTCGAGGCCTCCATCGACGGCGCCCGGGGCGTCCTGCTCTCCATCTCCGGCGGCTCCGACCTCGGCCTGTTCGAGATCAACGAGGCCGCACAGCTGGTCAGCGAGGCCGCGCACCCCGAGGCCAACATCATCTTCGGCGCGGTCATCGACGACGCGCTCGGCGACGAGGTCCGGGTCACGGTCATCGCGGCCGGCTTCGACGGGGGCCAGCCCCCGGCCAAGCGCGACAACATCCTCGGCTCGGCCGGCGCCAAGCGCGACGAACCGACGCCGGTCCGGTCCTCCGCCGAGAGCCGTCCGTCCTTCGGGTCGCTCGGCAGCGTCACCCCGAGGGAGGCCCCGGCGCCCGCCCCGGAGCCGGTCAACGAACTCCCGGTCTCCCCGCCGGTCCCGCCGTCCCGGTCCTACTCGGACAGCGCGGCCGAGGAACTGGACGTGCCGGACTTCCTGAAGTGATAGGGCAGCGCTCCGAAACGAGCGACACGAGCGGCGCGCACTTCGCCTTCACCGACCGGTGGGGCGGAGTGAGCGCCGTTCCGTACGAGGAGCTCAACCTCGGCGGCGCGGTCGGCGACGACCCGGCCGCCGTCCGCACCAACCGTGAACTGGCCGCCAAGTCCCTGGGTCTCGACCCGGAGCGGGTGGTCTGGATGAACCAGGTGCACGGCAACGACGTCGCCGAGGTCGACGGGCCGTGGGCCGGCCGGCCCGTCCCGCCCGTCGACGGCCTGGTCACCGCGACCAGTGGTCTCGCCCTCGCCGTCCTGACCGCCGACTGCGTCCCGGTGCTGCTGGCCGACCCGGTCGCCAAGGTGGTCGCCGCGGCCCACGCGGGCCGGCCCGGCCTGGTCGCCGGGATCGTCCCCGCCGCCGTGGAGGCCATGGAGTCGCTGGGCGCCGACCCCGCCCGTATCGTCGCCCGCACCGGCCCGGCGGTCTGCGGCCGGTGCTACGAAGTTCCGCGGGAGATGCGCGCCGATGTCGCCGCCGTCGAGCCCGCCGCGGCCGCCGAGACCAGCTGGGGCACCCCGGCCGTCGACGTGGTCGCGGGGGTGCACGCGCAGCTGGAGCGGCTCGGGGTGCGCGACCGGCAGCAGTCGCCGGTGTGCACGCGGGAGTCCGCCGACCACTTCTCGTACCGCCGAGACCGCACGACCGGGCGGCTCGCAGGCTATGTCTGGCTGGACTGATAGGACATGACGGACCGTAAGGGCGAACTCGCCGCAAATCTGGCGGCAGTCGAGGAGCGTATCGCGGGGGCCTGCGCGGCCGCGGGCCGCAAGCGGGAGGAGGTGACGCTGATCGTCGTCACCAAGACCTACCCCGCGAGCGATGTGCGGATCCTGTGGGAGCTCGGTGTGCGGCATGTGGCCGAGAACCGTGACCAGGACGCGGCACCCAAGGCCCAGGAATGCGCGGATCTGTCGCTCACCTGGCACTTCGTGGGTCAGTTGCAGACCAACAAGGTGCGTTCCGTGGTCGGTTACGCCGGTGTCGTGCAGTCCGTCGACCGCGACCGGCTGGTCACCGGGCTGTCCAAGGAGGCCGTACGGGCGGGGCGCGAGGTGGGCTGTCTGATCCAGGTCGCGCTGGACGCCGGGGAGAGCGGCCGGGGGGAGCGCGGGGGCGTGGGGCCGGGCGGGATCGAGGAGTTGGCCGACCTCGTCGCCGGGGCCGAGGGGCTCAGACTCGACGGGCTGATGACGGTCGCACCGCTGACCGGACCGTACGCCGGACGTGAACTTGAGGCGTTCGAGCGGCTGATGGATTTGTCGACTGCTATGCGCCGCAGGCATCCGGCTGCGAACATGGTGTCCGCAGGGATGAGTGCGGACCTCGAAAAGGCCGTGACGGCCGGGGCGACACATGTACGCGTCGGCAGTGCGGTACTCGGAGTCCGTCCCAGGCTCGGGTAACGTCGCCAGGAAGTCGGACCACAGCAGAAAATATGGTCATTACCGCCGAGAGGCGGCATAACGACCTCGTGGATCGCGGGCACTTGGCATTCGTCAGTCGATCCACCACAGAGCGGAGGACTCAGAGCATGGCCGGCGCGATGCGCAAGATGGCGGTCTACCTCGGCCTCGTGGAGGACGATGGGTACGACGGCCGGGGATTCGACCCCGATGACGACTTCGAGCCCGAACTCGATCCGGAGCCCGAGCGCGACCTGCGGCGGCGTGAGCCCTCGCACCAGCCGCACGGTTCGCATCAGTCCCACCAGCCGCACCAGTCACAAAGGGACGAATCGGTACGAGTGGTGCAGCCGTCCGCTCCGCGTGATCCGGTGCCTCATTCCGCTTCGCTCGGTGCGGATTCCGGGCGTCCGGCGCGGATCGCGCCCGTGGCGTCCATCACACAAGAACGCCAGAGCCTGGAGAAGAACGCACCGGTGATCATGCCCAAGGTCGTGTCGGAACGAGAGCCTTACCGGATCACCACGCTTCACCCCCGGACGTACAACGAGGCCCGTACCATCGGGGAACACTTCCGTGAGGGCACCCCTGTGATCATGAATCTCACTGAGATGGATGACACAGATGCGAAGCGACTTGTCGACTTTGCGGCCGGTTTGGTGTTTGGTCTTCACGGCAGCATCGAGCGGGTGACGCAGAAGGTGTTCCTGTTGTCGCCTGCTAACGTCGATGTCACGGCGGAGGACAAGGCCCGCATCGCAGAGGGCGGGTTCTTCAATCAGAGCTGAGACGCACGACCGGAACAGCAGTAATCAGGCAATACCAGTAGTAGTACCCAGCAGCATGGAAACAGGGGAGAGGTAAGCGCGGATCATGAGCGTGGTTGGACAGGTTCTCTACATCGCGCTGATGTGCTTCCTCATCGTGCTGATCTTCCGGTTGGTCATGGACTACGTCTTCCAGTTCGCCCGCTCATGGCAGCCCGGCAAGGCGATGGTGGTCGTTCTGGAGGCCACCTACACTGTCACCGATCCACCGCTCAAGCTTCTGCGGCGGTTCATCCCGCCGTTGCGTCTCGGGGGCGTGGCGCTTGACCTGTCCTTCTTCGTACTGATGATCATCGTGTACATCCTGATCACCGTCGTCAGGTCGGTGTTGGTGTGAACGATACGGTCTTGCCGAATGCCGACGACTACGTTGAGGTGAAGAGATGCCATTGACCCCCGAGGATGTGCGGAACAAGCAGTTCACGACCGTCCGCCTCCGAGAAGGCTATGACGAGGACGAGGTCGATGCGTTCCTCGACGAGGTCGAAGCCGAACTGACCCGCCTGCTCCGCGAGAACGAGGACCTGCGCGCCAAGCTGGCCGCTGCCACGCGCGCCGCTGCACAGAACCAGCAGCAGGGCATGCGCAAGCCTCCGGAACAGCAGGACCAGCAGGGCATGCAGCAACAGGGTATGCAGCAACAGGGCATGCCCCAGCAAGGCATGCCTCAGCAGGGAATGCCGCAGCAGGGCATGCGAGGCCCGGGCGGCCCGGTGCCCGCCGGAATATCGGGCCCGCCGCAGCAGCAGATGGGTGGCCCCATGGGTGGCCCGCCCCAGCTGCCCAGCGGTGCGCCGCAGTTGCCCCCCGGCCCCGGTGGCCAGGGCGGTCCGCAGGGTCCCGGCCCGATGGGTCAGGGCCCCATGGGCCAGAACCCGATGCAGGGACAGATGGGTCAGGGCCCCATGGGCCAGGGTCCGATGCAGGGTCAGATGGGCCAGGGCGGCATGCCCGGCCAGATGCAGCAGATGCCCGGTCAGCAGATGCAGGGCCAGATGCAGCAGATGGGCGGCCCGATGGGCGGTCCCATGGGTGGCCCGATGGGCGGCCCCGGTCAGGGTCCCGGTGGCGACAGCGCCGCGCGTGTTCTCTCGCTGGCCCAGCAGACCGCCGACCAGGCGATCGCCGAGGCTCGTTCCGAGGCCAACAAGATCGTCGGCGAGGCACGCAGCCGCGCCGAGGGCCTGGAGCGCGACGCCCGTGCCAAGGCCGACGCTCTTGAGCGGGACGCCCAGGAGAAGCACCGTGTCGCGATGGGCTCCCTGGAGTCCGCCCGCGCCACCCTGGAGCGCAAGGTCGAGGATCTGCGTGGCTTCGAGCGCGAGTACCGCACCCGCCTGAAGTCCTACCTGGAGTCGCAGCTGCGTCAGCTGGAGACCCAGGCCGACGACTCGCTGGCCCCGCCGCGCACTCCCGCCACGGCCTCCCTGCCGCCGTCCCCGGCGCCCTCGATGGCTCCGGCCGGCGCCGGTGCCCCGTCGTACGGCGGTAACCAGGGCATGGGTGGTCCCGGCCCTGCTGCCCCGTCCTACGGCGGCCAGCAGCAGATGTCCCCGGCCATGACCCAGCCCATGGCTCCGGTCCGGCCGCAGGGCCCGTCTCCCATGGGTCAGGCTCCTTCACCGATGCGTGGCTTCCTGATCGACGAGGACGACAACTGACGGCCTCTAGTACGCCTTAGGCGTCGTCGGCGTTCAGGGCGGGGCCCCGGATTTTTCCGGGGCCCCGCCCTTTTGCGTGGCCCCTCGCCCGCCGAGGACGCCGAAGGCCCGGTGCCGCCAGGTTCTGGCGGGACCGGGCCCTCGTACGCGCTCTCCGTGCGGCCGTTACGCCTTGCGCAGGCGGAACGTCAGCGACAGGCCCTCGTCGGTGAACGGGTCCCCGTAGGTGTCGTCCGCCTCACCCCCGCCGAAGTCCGTCGCCAGGACCTCGTCGGCGATCAGGCCCGAGTGCTCGGCCAGGGCCGCGGTGACCGCCGGGTCCGTGGACGACCAGCGCAGTGCGATGCGGTCCGCCACGTCGAGGCCGCTGTTCTTGCGGGCCTCCTGGATCAGCCGGATCGCGTCACGGGCGAGGCCCGCCTGACGCAGCTCCTCCGTGATCTCCAGGTCGAGGGCGACCGTCGCGCCCGAGTCGGACGCCACCGACCAGCCCTCGCGGGGGGTCTCCGTGATGATGACCTCGTCCGGGGCCAGCGTGACCGTCTCGCCGTCGACCTCCACCGACGCCGTGCCCGCGCGCAAAGCGAGGGACAGCTCGGCCGCGTCGGCGTTCGCGACGGACTTCGCCACGTCCTGGACGCGCTTGCCGAACCGCTTGCCCAGGGCGCGGAAGTTGGCCTTGGCGGTGGTGTCGACCAGCGAGCCGCCGACGTCGGACAGGGACGCGAGGGAGGTGACGTTGAGCTCCTCCGTGATCTGCGCGTGCAGTTCCCGGTCGAGGCTGTCGAAGCCGGCCGCCGCGACCAGCGCGCGGGACAGCGGCTGCCGGGTCTTCACGCCCGACTCCGCGCGCGTGGCACGGCCGAGCTCGACCAGCCGTCGTACGAGCACCATCTGCTTCGACAGTTCCGGGTCGATCGCGGACAGGTCCGCCTCGGGCCACGTCGTCAGATGGACGGACTCCGGGGCGCCCGGCGTCACCGGCACCACCAGGTCCTGCCAGACCCGCTCGGTGATGAACGGGGTCAGCGGGGCCATCAGCTGCGTGACCGTCTCGACGACCTCGTGCAGGGTGCGCAGCGCGGCCTTGTCGCCCTGCCAGAAGCGGCGCCGGGACCGGCGGACGTACCAGTTGGACAGGTCGTCGACGAACGCCGACAGGAGCTTGCCGGCGCGCTGGGTGTCGTACGCCTCCAGGGACTGCGTCACCTGGTCGGTGAGCGCGTGCAGTTCGGACAGGAGCCAGCGGTCCAGGACCGGGCGGTCGGCCGGGGCCGGGTCCGCCGCCGACGGCGCCCAGTTCGACGTACGCGCGTACAGGGCCTGGAAGGCGACCGTGTTCCAGTAGGTGAGGAGCGTCTTGCGGACGACCTCCTGGATGGTGCCGTGTCCGACGCGGCGGGCCGCCCACGGGGAACCGCCGGCCGCCATGAACCAGCGCACCGCGTCCGCGCCGTGGCGGTCCATCAGGGGGATCGGGTCCAGGGTGTTGCCCAGGTGCTTGGACATCTTGCGGCCGTCCTCGGCGAGGATGTGGCCGAGGCACACCACGTTCTCGTAGGACGACTTGTCGAAGACCAGGGTGCCGACCGCCATCAGCGTGTAGAACCAGCCGCGGGTCTGGTCGATGGCCTCGCTGATGAACTGCGCGGGGTAACGGGACTCGAACAGTTCCTTGTTCTTGTACGGGTATCCCCACTGCGCGAACGGCATCGAACCCGAGTCGTACCAGGCGTCGATGACCTCCGGCACGCGCGTGGCCGTCTGTCCGCAGCCGCCCTGGGGGCAGGCGAAGGTGACCGCGTCGATGAACGGGCGGTGCGGGTCCAGGCCCGACTGGTCGGTGCCCGTGAGCTCGGTCAGCTCCGCGAGGGAGCCGACGGCCGTGAGGTGGTCCTCCTCGCAGCGCCAGATCGGGAGCGGGGTGCCCCAGTAGCGGTTGCGGGAGAGCGCCCAGTCGATGTTGTTGTTCAGCCAGTCGCCGTAACGGCCGTTCTTGACCGTGTCCGGGAACCAGTTGGTCTTCTCGTTCTCCTGGAGGAGACGGTCCTTGACGGCGGTGGTGCGGATGTACCAGGACGGCTGCGCGTAGTAGAGGAGCGCGGTGTGGCAGCGCCAGCAGTGCGGGTAGCTGTGCTCGTACGGGATGTGCTTGAAGAGGAGGCCGCGCTGCTGGAGGTCCTCGGTGAGCTGTTCGTCGGCCTTCTTGAAGAAGACGCCGCCCACGAGGGGGACGTCCGCCTCGAAGGTACCGTCCGGGCGGACGGGGTTGACGACCGGCAGGCCGTACGAGCGGCAGACCTTGAGGTCTTCCTCACCGAAGGCGGGGGACTGGTGGACCAGACCCGTACCGTCCTCGGTCGTCACGTACTCCGCGTTGACCACGTAGTGGGTGGGGACGTCCGCCGGGAACTCCACCAGCTCGAACGGACGTTGATAGGACCAGCGCTCCATCTCGGCGCCGGTGAAGGTCTGGCCGGTGGGCTGCCAGTCCTCACCGAGCGCCTTGGTGAGCAGCGGCTCGGCGACGACCAGCTTCTCGGTGCCGTCCGTCGCCACGACATAGGTGACGTCGGGGTGGGCGGCGACCGCGGTGTTGGAGACGAGGGTCCAGGGCGTCGTGGTCCAGACGACGAGTGCGGCCTCGCCGGCCAGGGGACCGGAGGTGAGCGGGAAACGGACGTACACGGACGGGTCGACGACCGTCTCGTAGCCCTGGGCCAGCTCGTGGTCCGACAGGCCCGTGCCGCAGCGCGGGCACCAGGGGGCTACGCGGTGGTCCTGGGTCAGCAGGCCCTTGTTGAAGATCTCCTTCAGCGACCACCACACCGACTCGATGTACTCGGGGTCCATCGTGCGGTAGGGGTCGTGGAGGTCGGTCCAGTACCCCATGCGGGTCGTGAGCGCCTCGAAGGCGTCGGTGTGACGGGTCACCGACTCGCGGCACTTGGCGTTGAACTCGGCGATGCCGTACGCCTCGATGTCCTGCTTGCCGGAGAAGCCGAGCTCCTTCTCGACCGCCAGTTCCACCGGGAGGCCGTGGCAGTCCCAGCCGGCCTTGCGGGCCACGTGGTAGCCGCGCATGGTGCGGAAGCGGGGGAACACGTCCTTGAAGACGCGGGCCTCGATGTGGTGGGCGCCGGGCATGCCGTTGGCGGTGGGCGGGCCCTCGTAGAACACCCATTCGGGGCGGCCCTCGGACTGCTCGAGGCTCTTGGCGAAGATCTTCTGCTCGTGCCAGAACTCGAGCACGGCGTGCTCGAGGGCGGGCAGGTCGACCTGGGCGGGCACCTGGCGGTACGTCGGCGTTGTCATCAGCGAGCTTCCTCCGGCGGACTTTCTGCCTTCCGTCGGAGGGACGAGAGCCGGAATTCTCCGGACGCCGTGTACGGCGTACTCCCGCGGTACCACCCTCCTTGGCCCCCCGGTGCCTCGTGCGCACCGTTGAGCCCCCTCATTGGGGTCGCGATACCGGGTCTACTGGCCTCGGCGGTGGCTGTTCGCCTCGCTGCGGCTTTCTTCCGGCGGCTCCGGGGTGATCTTCGCGTCGCGCTCACCCCCGGGCTTCCACCGTCCCCGGGTCGCTCTGGGCTGCGTACGCCGCTACTCGTCCCCATCCACGCTTCTCGCTCCGCCCAGTGTACGGCGCCCCACCGACAGCGGCCGACCGGTTTTCCCGCCACCCGAACGGCACGCGTCCGGGTGTCCGGATTCCGGGACGTCCGGCCCGGCGGATTACCCGGCGGAGAGCTGGGCACAACGCTTGCAGGCTCGCCCCGCGGGAGCGGTGGGGTGGGCGGATCGGGTGACGTGCCCCGTTGCCGCGGGACTCAAGTCGATTTATCGTCCCAGCACGATTCGCGTGCAAGATCCCAATATGTGAAGGGGCCGCGGCCATGGTGGCGAAAAAGACCGCCGTACAGCAGTCGGCGTCCAGCAGTTCCACGGGATCCACGGCCGCGGGGGCCTCCGGCGGTGGCAAGGGCACGGACGGGAAGAAGAGCGCCATCGGGAAGGGCGCCGCCAAGAAGACGACGGCCGCGAAGGCGGTGGCGGGGAAATCGGCCGCCAAGAAGGCCGTCGTCAGGAAACGCACCTCCACGAAGACCACGGCCACGAGCACGGCCACGAGCACGGCCAAGAGCACGGCCAACAAGGCGGGCGCGGCGGAGGCCGCGACGAAGACGGGAGCCACGACAGTGGTTGCGAAGAAGAGTTCTGGCACGGCCACGGCGGCCAAGAAGCCCAGCGCGGTACCCAAGGCGCGGATCGTCGGGGCGGCGGAACCGGGCGAGCTCGCCGTACGCCCCGGTGAGGACCCGTGGACTCCCGAGGAGGTGGCGGAGGCGCGCGCCGAGCTGCAGTCCGAGGTGGTGCGGCTGCGCGCCGAGATCGCGACCTCGGAGCAGTCGCTCGTCGGTCTCATGCGGGACTCGGGGGACGGCGCGGGCGACGACCAGGCGGACACCGGCACCAAGAACATCACGCGCGAGGGGGAGATGGCACTGGCGGCCAACGCGCGCGAGATGCTGGTCCAGGACGAGCGGGCCCTGGAACGGCTGGACGCGGGCACGTACGGCCTGTGCGAGAACTGCGGCAACGCGATCGGCAAGGCGCGTATGCAGGCCTTCCCGCGCGCGACGCTGTGTGTCGAGTGCAAGCAGAAGCAGGAGCGACGCTACTGACCGCTTCCCGGGAGGCGTGTCGTACTCTCGTCCTCAGTCAGGAACCTAGGTTGAGGGACTCACGTGGCAGAGGCGGAGCGCATCATCGGTACGCCGGACATCCCAGAGGCGGCGGGAGCCGAACCGGAGACCCCGGACGAGCGGCCCCGGGGCAGGCGCCGGATCCTCGTCCTGTTCACGGTCGCCGCGCTGGCGTACGCCCTGGACCTCGTCAGCAAGATGATCGTGGTCGCCAAGCTGGAGCACCACGCGCCGATCGAGATCATCGGGGACTGGCTGAAGTTCGAGGCGATCCGCAACGCGGGCGCCGCCTTCGGCATGGGTGAGGCCTTCACCGTGATCTTCACGGTCATCGCGGCGTCGGTGATCGTCGTGATCGCCCGTCTGGCCCGCAAGCTCTACAGCCTGCCCTGGGCGATCGCGCTCGGTCTGCTGCTCGGCGGCGCGCTGGGCAACCTGACCGACCGGATCTTCCGCTCGCCGGGCGTCTTCGAGGGCGCGGTCGTCGACTTCATCGCGCCCAAGCACTTCGCGGTCTTCAACCTCGCCGACTCGGCGATCGTCTGCGGTGGCATCCTGATCGTCCTGCTGTCCTTCAAGGGCCTCGACCCGGACGGGACCGTCCACAAGGACTGAGGGCCCGGGAGGGGTTTGTCCACAGGCCCGGTCGGGGGTGCCGGGCCCGTCCGGCATACTCGACAGGTGAGTACGATTCCCGAGATCCGCAACCTGCCCGTGCCGGACGGCCTGGAGGGCGAGCGCGTCGACGCCGCCATCTCCCGGATGTTCGGCTTCTCCCGTACGAAAGCAGCCGAGCTGGCCGCAGCCGGGAAGGTCATGGTCGACGGCTCGGTGGTCGGCAAGTCGGAGCGGGTGCACGGCGGTGCCTGGCTCGAGGTCGAGATGCCGCAGGCGCCCGCGCCCGTGCAGGTGGTGGCCGAGCCGGTCGAGGGCATGGAGATCGTGCACGACGACGACGACATCGTCGTGATCGTCAAGCCCGTCGGCGTGGCCGCGCACCCGTCGCCCGGCTGGACCGGGACGACCGTCATCGGCGGGCTCGCCGCCGCCGGCTACCGCATCTCCACCTCCGGTGCCGCCG
The DNA here is from genome assembly GCF_040644035.1 of Streptomyces sp. NPDC047042. Classification (NCBI taxonomy): domain Bacteria; kingdom Bacillati; phylum Actinomycetota; class Actinomycetes; order Kitasatosporales; family Streptomycetaceae; genus Streptomyces; species Streptomyces sp. NPDC047042. The sequence continues at coordinate 89,553 of NZ_JBEYVP010000033.1, forward strand.
AGCGCCAGGGCATCGTGCACCGGCTCGACGTCGGCACCTCCGGCCTGATGGCGGTCGCCAAGTCGGAGCGCGCGTACACGTCGCTCAAGCGCCAGTTCAAGGAGCGCACGGTCGACAAGCGCTATCACACGCTGGTCCAGGGCCACCCCGACCCGATGAGCGGCACGATCGACGCGCCCATCGGCCGGCACCCCCAGCACGACTACAAGTGGGCGGTCACGGCCGAGGGCAAGCCGTCCGTCACGCACTACGACCTCATCGAGGCGTTCCGCGCGGCCTCCCTGCTCGATGTGAAGCTGGAGACGGGCCGCACCCACCAGATCCGCGTCCACATGGCCGCCCACCGCCACCCCTGCGTCGGCGACCTCACCTACGGCGCGGACCCGACGCTCGCCAAGCGGCTCGGCCTGACCCGCCAGTGGCTGCACGCCGTACGCCTCGGCTTCGAACACCCGGGGGACGGGACATGGGTCGAGTTCGAGAGCGACTACCCCGACGACCTGGCCACCGCCCTGGAGCGGGTGCGTGAGGAGACGTACGGATGACCCTCCCGTCGTACGTGGTGCGGGTCGCCGGGGACCCCGCCGACCGCGAGGCCTGTTTCGCGGTGCGCAAGGAGGTCTTCGTCGTCGAGCAGGGTGTGCCGGAGGATCTGGAGTACGACGAGTTCGACGCGGGCGCGCTGCATGTGCTGGCCGTCCGGGAGGACGGGGTGGCGCTCGGTACGGGGCGGTTGCTGTACGGGGCGGCGGCGGCCGGGCGGACCGGGGGTGATCTGTCCGTGGGGGCGCTCGGGCGGCTCGCGGTGCGGAAGGAAGCGCGGGGGTCGGGGGTGGGGGTCGCTCTTGTGCGGGGGATCGAGGGGGCGGCTCGTGAGCTGGGGCTCGGTGCGGTGGATCTGCATGCGCAGACCGCTGCGGCGGGGTTTTACGAGCGGCTCGGTTATGTGGGGTACGGGGGCGAGTTCTTCGAGGCGGGGATTGCGCATCTTGGGATGCGCCGCCTTTTTTAGGGTTTTTCTCCCGCCCGCGCACCGCCCGTTTCCAGTTCGTTGAGGGGTGGGGCTCTCCTGTGGGGGTGCTTCTTCGTTGGCGGCTACCCGGTTGGGGTCAGGTTCGGCCTGCTACCCGGGGGGTTTCGTAGGCCCTGCGGGTCTGGTGGGTGAAGTGCGTGCCCGGGGGTGGGGTCGCGTCCGCCGTGTTTACTCGGGGGAGGGCGTACGGGTGCTGTTCGGTCAGCCAGCGGATCATGCCCTCGCGGACGTGCACCCGGACCTTCCAGACGTCGTCCGCGTCCTTCGCCGTCACCAGCGCGCGTACCTCCATGGTGCTCGGGGTGGAGTCGGTGACGGACAGGTCGCAGGCGCGGCCGTCCCAGGCCGGGCACTCGCGCAGCAGGTCCCGGAGCTTCTCGCGCATCGCCTCCATGGGCGCGGTGTGGTCCAGGTGCCAGAAGACGATGCCGGTCATCTGGGCACCGCCCCGCGACCAGTTCTCGAAGGGCTTCGAGGTGAAGTAGGAGACCGGCATCGTGATGCGGCGCTCGTCCCAGGTGCGCACGGTCAGGAACGTCAGCGTGATCTCGTCGACCGTGCCCCACTCGCCGTCCACCACGACCGTGTCGCCCATGCGCACCATGTCGCCGAAGGCGATCTGGAACCCCGCGAACATGTTGCTCAGCGTCGACTGGGCCGCCACACCGGCGACGATGCCCAGGACACCGGCGGAGGCCAGCAAGGAGGCGCCGGCCGCGCGCATCGCCGGGAACGTCAGCAGCATCGCCGCCACCGCCACGACGCCCACGACCGCCGTGACCACCCGCATGATCAGCGACACCTGGGTACGGACCCGGCGGACCCTGGCCGGGTCGCGGTGGGCACGGGCGTAACGGGAGTACGTGGTGTCCACGATCGCCGCCGAGATGCGCACGATCAGCCACGCCGCCGAGCCGATCAGGACCAGCGTCAGGGCCCGGGCGACGCTGACCTCGTGGCCGGGGAGCAGATCGGCCTGGTCGTACGACCCTCTGAGCAGCGCCGCGCACAGGAGGAGCTGGTAGGGCACGCGGCCCCGCCGCAGCAGGCCCCACAACGGGGTCTCGGTCTGTCGTTCGTCCGCCTTGCGCAGCAGACGGTCCGTGACCCAGCCGATGAGCAGCGTGAGCACGACCGAGCCACCCAGGACGATCAACGGGCGCAGTACGTTCTCCATGCCGGAGAACGTAACCGTAGAAGGGCGGTCATGAACATGTGGCCCCGGGTGTGCTGGCACACATGCCGGTTGGGGAGGCCGTTGCCGGTGGGGTCGTTGTCAGTGGTGGCTGGCACGATGTGTGCATGAACGTCATGCTCTTTCACTCGACCTACGGGCTTCGCCCCGCCGTGCGTGGCGCGGCGGACCGGCTGCGGGCGGCCGGACACGAGGTGTGGACCCCCGACCTCTTCGAAGGGCGCACCTTCGAGACCGTCGAGGAGGGCATGGCATTCAAGGACTCCATAGGCAAGGACGAGCTGCTCAAGCGGGCGATCCTGGCCGCCGCGCCCTACTCCGGGCGCGGTCTGGTGTACGCGGGGTTCTCCTTCGGTGCCGCGACCGCGCAGACGCTGGCGCTGGGCGACGACAGGGCGCGCGGGCTGTTGCTGCTGCACGGCACGTCCGACATCGCCGAGACGGCGTCGGTGGACGAGCTGCCGGTCCAGCTGCATGTGGCCGAGCCGGACGCGTTCGAGACCGACGACTGGCTGAGTTCCTGGTATCTCCAGATGGGCAAGGTGGGCGCCGATGTCGAGGTCTACCGGTATGCCGGAGCCGGTCACCTCTACACCGACCCGGAACTGCCGGACTACGACGAGGAGGCGGCCGAGGCCACCTGGCGGGTGGCGCTCGGCTTCCTCGACAGCCTGTAGGCACTGCAGCCCGTAGGTACTACACCGGGTTGTACGTCCGCTCCATCCGCTGGGTGCCGCTGGGCGTGCGGTACGAGCGCCACCAGGCCGAGGTGGCGTTCGGCTTCGTGCGGTCGGACAGTACGTAGTAGTCCATCTGCGCGCGGTCGGCGGTGATGTCCAGGACGCCATAGCCGTGGCGGTCGGTGTCGACCCAGTGGACATGCCGGTTCGCCGCGCGGATGATCGGCGCGGCGAGTGCGGTGACGGTGCCCTCGGGGACCTTGAGGATGTCGTCGAGGTTGTCGGAGGTGACCGACGTGACGACGAACTCCGTGGCCGCCGAGGGGGACAGCGGGTAGGTGCCGGCGTCCACGGGCACGTCGTTGGCCCACGCCATGTGGATGTCGCCGGTCAGGAAGACGGTGTTGCGGATGGCGTTCGCGCGGAGGTGGGCGAGGAGTTCACGCCGGTCGTCCGTGTAGCCGTCCCACTGGTCGGTGTTGAGGGCGAGGCCCTCCTTGGGCAGGCCGAGCAGCTCGGCGAGGGGCTTGAAGAGGTCGGCGGTGAGGGAGCCGATGGCGAACGGCGAGATCATCACCGAGTTCCCGACCAGCCGCCAGGTGGTGTCCGAGGCCTTCAGCCCGGCCTTCAGCCAGTCCAGTTGGGCCCGGCCGGTGATCGTACGCGCCGGATCGTCGACCGAACCGCTGCCCGTGGACACCTGCTGCGAGCGGAAGGAACGCAGATCGAGGAGGGACAGGTCGGCGAGCTTGCCGAAGCGCAGGCGCCGGTAGGTGGTGCCCGCGATCGCCGGGCGGACCGGCATCCACTCGAAGTAGGCCTGCTTGGCCGCGGCCTGGCGGCTCGACCAGGTGCCCTCCGCGCCCTCGGTGTGGTTCTCGGCGCCGCCGGACCAGGCGTCGTTGGCGAACTCGTGGTCGTCCCAGATGGCGATGACGGGAGCCGCCGCGTGGAGGGACTGCAGGTCAGCATCGCTCTTGTAACGGCCGTGGCGTACGCGGTAGTCGGCGAGCGTGAGGATCTCGTGGGCGGGGGAGTGCGGGCGTACGACGGTGCCGCGGGTGCCGTAACCGCCGGTGCCGTACTCGTAGATGTAGTCGCCGAGGTGCAGCCAGGCGTCCAGGTCGCCGCGGGCCGCGAGATGGCGGTACGAGGAGAAGTAGCCGGCTTCCCAGTTGGCGCAGGAGACCACACCGAAACGCAGTCCTGCCACGGCGGCGTCGGCGGCGGGCGCCGTGCGGGTGCGGGCGGCGGGGGAGTCGGTGCCGCCGGCCGAGAAGCGGAACCAGTAGTCCGTGGCGGGCGCGAGGCCCCGGATGTCCGCCTTGACGGTGTGGTCGGAGGCCGCCGTGGCGGTCGTCGACCCCTTGGAGACGATGTTCGTGAACGCCTTGTCGCGGGCGACGATCCAGCTCACCTCGGTGTCCGGGCCGATCCCGGACCCGGGTATCGCCTCGGCGGTGGGCGTCACGCGCGTCCACAGCAGGACGCCGTCCGGCAGCGGATCGCCGGAGGCGACCCCGTGCAGGAAGGCAGGGGTCTCGGCGGCGGCGCGGGCGGGCAGCGCGGCGGCCAGCGGCCCGGCCAGCACCGCGGTCGCGGCGGCGGCCTTGACGACCGTACGGCGGCGTGGGGCGAGGGAGTTGACCCGGGCGCCCATGGACTCGGAGGAAGAACGTCGACTGGTCACGGGCGCTGAGATTACTGACCGGTAAGGCCGAAGAGCGGGCGAACGTCAAAAGTTCGCCCGCTCTTCGGCTGATCGTCCACCGGGACCGAGCGGCGGACCGTACGACAGGCGCCGGGAACGCCCCGGAACCCGCTGCTCAGGCCTTCAGCGCGGCATCGATCGCGGTGTTGAAGTCGGTGACCGACATGGGCGCGTTGTCACTGCCCGGGGCCGTGAGCTTCTTGCCGTCCATCACCAGGCTCGGCGTGCCGTTGACGCCGTCCTTGTTGGTGTTGAACGTCTGGGACATCGCCAGTGCCCAGGCGTCGTACGTGCCGTTCTTGACGGCGGTCTGGAACTTCGTGTTGTTCTTGAGCGCGGGGACCGTGTCCGCCACCTTGATCAGGTAGTCGTCGCTCTTGAACTTGTCGTCCGTCTCCTCGGGGTGGTACTTCGTCGAGTAGAGGGCGGTCTTGTACTCGAGGAACGCTTCCGGGCTCACGTTCAGCGCGGCGCCCATGGCGCTCATCGCGTTCTTGGAGCCCTCGCCGCGGGAGCCGATCGCGATCTTCCCGTTGTCGTCGGTGTCGCCGTCGAGGAACGTTCCGCCGATGTACTGGATCTTGAACTTGCCCGCGTCGAAGTCCGCCTTCAGCGTCGGGCCGACCGTCTCCTCGAACTGGGCGCAGATCGGGCAGCGCGGGTCCTCGTACAGCTTGAGGGTCTTCTTCGCGGTGCTCTTGCCGAGGATCACCGTCGTGCCGTCGGTGCCCGTGGTGTTGGCCGGCGCGACGATCTTCTCGTCCTTCGCCGCGTCCCAGTAGCCCGGCTTGTTGTTCTGCACGACCGCGTAGCCGATACCGCCGGCTATCGCGAGGACGGCGACGACGGCACCGGCCACGATGACCTGCCGCTTGGCCTTGTCGCGCTTGGCCTGGCGCTCGCGCTCCTCGCGAAGCCGCTCACGTGCCGCGCTCTTGGACGCCTGGCTGTTCCGCTTGCTCATGCTGGTGATCTCCCTGGGAACGCGTACGCGTCATGGGCGTCGTACGCGGAAACGAATGAACGAATGAGGGTGTTGCCGGTGCGCGTCGCTCCGCGCTGTCGCTCGGGCCGGGGGCGCCGCTCAGGCGAAGGCGAGCGGGCTCTGGCCCGGGCTCGGCGGCCCTCGTCGTCCCAGGGAGTGGACGAACAGGCGCGTGCGGAGGGTGGCGACGCGGCGAGCCGGTCGCGGCAGGCGGCGTACCGCCGGGGCGGACCGGACGGTGACCGCGGCGGCGGCCAGCAGCAGCGGGCGGAAGGTGGAGGCGGTGAGCGAGTCCAGCAACTGGGCCAGGGCCCGTTCGCCCCGGCGCAGCCAGGCGGCGGCCAGCAGCCCCACGCCGACGTGCGCGGCCAGCAGCAGCCACGCGGTGGAGGGGCCCGCGTGGGCGAGCAGGGCCGTCACCCGGTCGGTGTCGGCGCCCGTCACCCGGGACAGCGGGGTGCCCACGCCGTCACCGGCGCACAGCACGTCGAAGCCGACCGAGCGCAGCGGACCGGCGACCGGGCCGCCCGCCCGGCCGTAACAGACCGTCTGACCGGTGGTGAAGACCGTGTCGGCGGCCAGTTCCAGCGGGACCAGCAGAGCCGCGATCCGGGCGAAGCCGCGCTCGCGGCCGGCCAGCGCGTACGCGACGACGAAGACGGCGGCGGCGATCACCGCCACCGTCCCCATCGGCAGCGGGACCCTGGACAGCAGCACGTGCGACGCGCTGCTGAGCGTCACGACGAGTGCCGTGAACAGCGCCGCGCGTACGGCTCTGAGGTGGGTCCCGGATATGTCCATAGCGGAGGAGAGTGTGTCATGGACTCTCGTAAGAGGCCCCTAAAAAGTCCCTGTGAACCCGTGCACGCTCCGATGACGGAACCTCTAGAGGCCCGGGATCCGGCCGTTGCGGAACAGGTCCACGAAGATCTGGTGGTCGCGACGCGCGCGTGCGCCGTACTCGTGGGCGAAGTCCACCAGGACGTCCGCGAAGCCCGCCTCGTCGGCCGCGATCACCGCGTCGATGGCCCGCTCCGTGGAGAAGGGCACCAGGGACTCGCCGGACTGGTCGTCCGCCGCCGCGTGCATCGTGGCCGTGGCCCGGCCCAGGTCGGCGACGACGGCCGCGATCTCCGCCGGGTCGTCGATGTCGCCCCAGTCCAGGTCCACGGCGTACGGGGACACCTCGGCGACCAGCTGGCCGCGCCCGTCCAGCTCGGTCCAGCCGAGCCACGGGTCGGCGTGGTCCTGGAGGGCGCGCTGCGAGATCACCGTGCGGTGGCCCTCGTGCTGGAAGTAGCCGCGGATGGCCGGGTCGGTGATGTGCCGGGAGACGGCCGGGGTCTGGGCCTGCTTGATGTAGATCACCACATCGTTCTCCAGGGCGTCCGTGGCGCCCTCCAGAAGGATGTTGTACGAGGGCAGCCCGGCCGAGCCGATGCCGATGCCCCGGCGGCCCACGACGTCCTTCACCCGGTAGGAGTCCGGGCGGGTCAGCGACGACTCCGGCAGCGTCTCCAGGTAGCCGTCGAAGGCGGCCAGCACCTTGTAACGCGTGGCCGCGTCCAGCTCGATGGAGCCGCCGCCCGGCGCGAAGCGGCGCTCGAAGTCGCGGATCTCCGTCATCGAGTCGAGCAGTCCGAACCGGGTCAGCGAGCGCGCGTCACGCAGCGCGTCCAGCAGCGGCCCCTGAGCGGTGTCCAGGGTGAACGGCGGCACCTCGTCGCTCTTCGCGCCGGTGGCCAGCGCCCGGATGCGCTCGCGGTACGCGCCCGCGTACGTGCGCACCAGCGCGGTGATCTGCTCGTCGGAGAGGGCCTTCGCGTACCCGATGAGGGCCAGCGAGGCGGCGAGGCGCTTGAGGTCCCAGGTGAAGGGGCCGACGTACGCCTCGTCGAAGTCGTTGACGTTGAAGATCAATCGGCCCTGCGCGTCCATGTACGTGCCGAAGTTCTCCGCGTGCAGGTCGCCGTGGATCCACACGCGCGAGGTGCGGTCGTCCAGGTACGGTCCGCCCCGCCGGTCCGCGTCCAGGTCGTGGTAGAAGAGGCACGCCGTACCCCGGTAGAACGCGAACGCGGAAGCCGCCATCTTGCGGAACTTCACGCGGAACGCGGCCGGATCGGCGGCCAGGAGCTCGCCGAACGCGGTGTCGAAGACGGTGAGGATCTCCTCGCCGCGGTGCTCGGCGCTGAGCTTCGGGACCGACATCGCTGGGTGCCTCCTGGTGCGGGTGATGCGTGACGAATGGGGCCGGACGGGCCGCCCGGCGGGACGGACGATGCCGTCGTCCCTCCAACGTCCGAAGGTACGCCCCAGTGCCCGCGACCCGCCCACGAAGGTAGGGGGAGCAGCCTCCCGCTGTCAGTGCCGAGGCATAGACTTCGTCGCTGTCCCCCCGGACTGCCCGCAGCCTGTCGCCGAGTGTTTTCCATGGAGGCCACGCCGTGTCAAAGCCGCCGTTCACGCACCTGCACGTCCACACCCAGTACTCGCTGCTGGACGGTGCCGCGCGGCTCAAGGACATGTTCAACGCGTGCAACGAGATGGGCATGACCCATATCGCCATGTCCGACCACGGCAACCTCCATGGGGCGTACGACTTCTTCCACACCGCCAAGAAGGCGGGCGTCACGCCGATCATCGGCATCGAGGCGTATGTGGCGCCGGAGTCGCGGCGCAACAAGCGCAAGATCCGCTGGGGCCAGCCGCACCAGAAGCGCGACGACGTGTCCGGTTCGGGTGGTTACACGCACAAGACGATCTGGGCGGCCAACGCGACGGGCCTGCACAACCTGTTCCGGCTCTCCTCGGACGCCTACGCGGAGGGCTGGCTGCAGAAGTGGCCGCGCATGGACAAGGAGACCATCTCGCAGTGGTCCGAGGGGCTCATCGCCTCCACGGGCTGCCCCTCCGGTGAGCTCCAGACCCGGCTGCGCCTCGGCCAGTTCGACGAGGCGCTGAAGGCGGCCTCCGAGTACCAGGACATCTTCGGCAAGGACCGGTACTTCCTGGAGTTGATGGACCACGGGATCGAGATCGAGCACCGGGTCCGTGACGGTCTCCTGGAGATCGGCAAGAAGCTCGGCATCCCGCCCCTGGTGACGAACGACTCGCACTACACGTACCCGCACGAGGCGGGCGCGCACGACGCGCTGCTGTGCATCCAGACCGGCAAGAACGTCTCCGACCCGGACCGCTTCAAGTTCGACGGCTCCGGCTACTACCTGAAGTCCACGGACGAGATGTACGCCGTCGACTCCTCCGACGCGTGGCAGCAGGGCTGTGCCAACACCCTCCTGGTGGCCGAACAGATCGACACCTCCGGCATGTTCGAGGCGAAGAACCTCATGCCGAAGTTCGACATCCCGGACGGCTTCACCGAGATCACCTGGTTCCAGGAGGAGGTCCGCCGCGGCATGGCCCGCCGCTTCCCCGGCGGTGTCCCCGAGGACCGCCAGAAGCAGGCCGAGTACGAGATGGACGTCATCATCCAGATGGGGTTCCCGGGGTACTTCCTCGTCGTCGCCGACTTCATCATGTGGGCCAAGAGCCAGGGCATCGCGGTGGGCCCCGGCCGTGGTTCGGCGGCCGGTTCGATCGTCGCGTACGCCATGGGCATCACCGACCTCGACCCGATCCCGCACGGTCTGATCTTCGAGCGGTTCCTCAACCCCGAGCGCGTCTCCATGCCCGACGTCGACATCGACTTCGACGAACGCCGGCGCGTCGAGGTGATCCGCTACGTGACCGAGAAGTACGGCGCCGACAAGGTCGCCATGATCGGCACGTACGGCAAGATCAAGGCGAAGAACGCCATCAAGGACTCCGCGCGCGTGCTGGGCTACCCGTACGCGATGGGCGACCGGCTCACCAAGGCCATGCCCGCCGACGTCCTGGGCAAGGGCATCGACCTCAACGGCATCACCGACCCCTCGCACCCGCGTTACAGCGAGGCCGGCGAGATCCGGGCGATGTACGAGAACGAGCCGGACGTCAAGAAGGTCATCGACACCGCCAAGGGCGTCGAGGGCCTGGTCCGGCAGATGGGTGTGCACGCGGCCGGCGTCATCATGTCCAGCGAGCCCATCGTCGACCACGCTCCCGTGTGGGTGCGGCACACCGACGGTGTGACCATCACACAGTGGGACTACCCGCAGTGCGAGTCGCTCGGCCTGCTCAAGATGGACTTCCTGGGCCTGCGCAACCTGACCATCATGGACGACGCCGTCAAGATGGTGAAGGCCAACAAGGGCGTCGAACTCGACCTGCTGGCCCTGCCGCTGGACGACCCGGCGACCTTCGAACTCCTCCAGCGCGGCGACACCCTCGGGGTGTTCCAGTTCGACGGCGGGCCCATGCGCTCGCTGCTGCGGCTGATGAAGCCCGACAACTTCGAGGACATCTCCGCCGTCTCCGCGCTCTACCGTCCCGGCCCGATGGGCATGGACTCGCACACCAACTACGCGCTGCGCAAGAACAAGCTCCAGGAGATCACCCCGATCCACAAGGAGCTGGAGGAGCCTCTCGAGGAGGTCCTCGCGGTCACCTACGGTCTGATCGTCTACCAGGAGCAGGTGCAGAAGGCCGCCCAGATCATCGCCGGGTACTCGCTCGGCGAGGCCGACATCCTGCGCCGCGTGATGGGCAAGAAGAAGCCCGACGAACTGGCCAAGAACTTCACCATCTTCCAGGCCGGCGCCAAGAAGAACGGCTACAGCGACGAGGCGATCCAGGCCCTGTGGGACGTCCTGGTCCCGTTCGCCGGATACGCCTTCAACAAGGCACACTCGGCCGCCTACGGTCTGGTCTCCTACTGGACCGCCTATCTGAAGGCGAACTTCCCGGCCGAGTACATGGCCGGTCTGCTCACCTCGGTCAAGGACGACAAGGACAAGTCCGCGATCTATCTGAACGAGTGCCGGCGCATGGGCATCAAGGTGCTCCCGCCCAACGTCAACGAGTCGATGTCCAACTTCGCCGCCCAGGGCGACGATGTGATCCTCTTCGGCCTGTCCGCGGTGCGCAACGTCGGTACGAACGTCGTCGACTCGATCATCAGGTCCCGCAACGCCAAGGGGAAGTACGCGTCCTTCCCCGACTACCTCGACAAGGTCGAGGCCGTCGTCTGCAACAAGCGGACCACGGAGTCGCTGATCAAGGCCGGCGCGTTCGACAGCATGGGGCACACCCGCAAGGGCCTCACCGCCCACTTCGAGCCCATGATCGACAACGTGGTCGCGGTGAAGCGGAAAGAGGCCGAGGGCCAGTTCGACCTCTTCGGCGGCATGGGCGACGAGGACACCAGCGAGCCCGGTTTCGGTCTCGACGTCGAGTTCACCACCGACGAGTGGGACAAGGCCTACCTCCTCGCCCAGGAGCGGGAGATGCTCGGTCTGTACGTCTCCGACCACCCGCTCTTCGGCCTCGAACACGTCCTGTCCGACAAGGCCGACGCCGGTATCGCCCAGCTCACCGGCGGCGAGCACGCGGACGGCGCGGTCGTCACCATCGGCGGCATCATCTCGGGTCTGCAGCGCAAGATGACCAAGCAGGGCAACGCCTGGGCCATCGCCACCGTCGAGGACCTCGCCGGTTCCATCGAGTGCATGTTCTTCCCGGCGACCTACCAGCTGGTGTCCACCCAACTCGTCGAGGACGCCGTCGTGTTCGTCAAGGGACGCCTCGACAAGCGGGAGGACGTGCCCCGGCTGGTCGCGATGGAACTCCAGGTCCCGGACCTGTCCAACGCGGGCACCAACGCGCCGGTGATCCTCACCATCCCCGCCCTGAAGGTCACCCCGCCGATGATCAGCAGGCTCGGCGAGATCCTCAGCCATCACAAGGGCGAGAGCGAGGTCCGCATCCGGCTCCAGGGACCGAGCAAGACGACGGTCCTGCGGCTCGACCGCCACCGGGTGAAGCCGGACCCGGCCCTCTTCGGCGACCTGAAGGTGCTGCTCGGACCGTCCTGTCTGGCCGGCTGAGCAACTGACGTGAGCGAGGGGCGCGCCCTGAACGGGTGCGCCCCTCGCTGTGCCCGGGCTTCAACAGCCCGTCGTGCGGATGCCCGTGGTACTCGAGCGGGCTCAGTTGTGGCCGAAGCGCTTCTGCCGGCCCTTGCGCGCCATGTCACCGGGAGTCACCTGGCTGATGCGCTGCTCGGCCTGCGACTCCATCGAGGAGGACTTCGCCTGCTCGGCACCGCGCTCGGCCTGGGACGCCTGTGTCTGCGGGCGACTCTGCTTCTTGTTCTTGGCCATGGTGATCTTCCTCCTGAGGGGGATCTAGGGGCCAGGACCGAGTTCAGATTCACACGGCCCGACAAAGCGTGCATGTCGGAGAATTACCGTGCGTAATAAGGGCGGCCGTGCGGCGGGACCCGCCGCCGACGAGCGAAACGCCACGCCGAAGATCGAGTTCGGGCCGTTAACCTCCGCGCGGTCGGGCAGACTCGAAGGAAGCCCAAAGCAAACCTCCCGGAAAGAGGGTGGATCGCGTGGACCGCTGCATCGTCCTGGTGGACGCCGGGTATCTGCTCGGGGCCGCGGCGAGTCTTCTCGCCGGGGAGCCCTCGCGGTCCCGGATCACCGTCGACCACACCGCCCTCATCCAGGGCCTGCGAGAACGCGCCGAGTCGGACACCGAACGGCCACTGCTGCGCATCTACTGGTTCGACGGCGCCCCCGACCGGGTGCCCCAGCCCGAGCATCGCAGGCTGCGCGTGATGCCCCGGGTCACCGTCCGGCTCGGCGCCCTGACCCGCAGCGACGGACGGTGGGCCCAGAAGGGCGTCGACGCCGCCATGCACGCCGAGCTGACCGAGCTGGCCCGCAACCGCGCCTGCTCCGACATCGTCCTCGTCACCGGCGACGGCGATCTGCTGCCGGGCATGATGGCCGCCAAGGAGCACGGAGTCGCCGTACACCTGTGGGCCGTGCAGGCTGCGGACGGCGACTACAACCAGTCCGAGGACCTGGTCGCCGAGGCCGACGAGCGGCGCGTCCTCGACCGTACGTGGATCACCAAGGCCGTACGGGCCAAGGAACTCGGCGGGATCTGCGCGCCGCAGCCCGCGCCCCGGCCCGAGATCGCCGCGATCCTCTCCGCCCCGCTGCCCGAGTCGTCGCTCGGGCAGGGCGCCGAACGGGCCGCGGACGAGCAGCAGGAGCACGCGGCGGCGCCGGACGCGCAGAACGGCGCACAGGAGCGCGTGACCGCGCCCAAGGGCGTACCGACCCCCAAGGACCTGGCCGCGCTGCGGGCCCCCGGAGCCCAGCCCGCCCAGCATCCCGCGAGCGCCACCCTGCGCTGGTCCTCCGACAAGGGCTGGGTCGACCGGCCGGGCGTGGCCTCCGAGCCCCCCGAGATCGCGTCCATGCCGACGCTGGCCCAGCTCACCTCGGCCGAGCAGCGCTGGGCCGACCGCGAGGAGGACATCACCACGGTCGGCGGTGATCCGTACGAGGTCGGACAGGTGTTCGCGCGCCGCTGGATGGAACGCCTTCCGGACCCCGCCCAGCTGCAGAAACTGTCCACGATGTACCCCCGTATCCCGCACCGCATCGACGGCGAACTGCTGCGCTACGCCGCCCGCTTCGGACTGCTCGCCCACAAGGACGACCAGATCGACGAGCACGACCGGTACGCGATCAGGGCCGGATTCTGGCGCGAGGTCGACGTCCGTACGGCCGCGGAGCACGCGCCCGCCGGGGAGTGAGCGGGCGGGCGCCGGGACGGGGGTTGGATTTCAGGCGGAGTCGGGCACCCCGTACTCTCGTCCTTCGTGAGTACGCGCACGGCAGACACAGCCCGACACGGTGACGATGTCGTGTGCGCGGTGCGCGATCTCACCAAGACCTATGCGGCGGTACGAGGCCGCCGCGGCGCCCCCGGAACACCCGAGGTACGGGCCACCGACGGCGTCGAGCTGGACGTCCGACGCGGGGAGATCTTCGGACTGCTCGGGCCGAACGGCGCCGGCAAGTCGACTCTCGTACGGCAGATCACCGGCCTGATGCGCCCCGACCGGGGCAGCGTCGAGATCCTCGGCCACGACGTCGTGCGCCACCCCGAGCGGGCCGCGCGCATCCTCGCCTACCTCGGCCAGGAGTCCAGCGCGCTCGACGAACTCACCGTCTCGCTCGCCGTGGAGACCACCGCGCGACTGCGCGGCCTGGAGGTACGGCAGGCGCGCGCCGAACGGGACGCAGTCCTGGAGGAGCTCGGGCTCACGGCACTGGCCGCCCGGCCCATCCGCAAACTGTCCGGCGGGCAGCGGCGGCTCGCCTGCTTCGCCACCGCGCTGGTCGGCGAACGGCCGCTGCTCGTCCTCGACGAGCCGACGACCGGGATGGATCCGGTGGCCCGGCGGGCCGTGTGGTCGGCGGTGGACCGGCGGCGCGCCGAGCGCGGTACGACGGTGCTGCTGGTCACCCACAACGTGATCGAGGCGGAGACGGTCCTCGACCGCGTCGCCGTCCTCGACCGGGGACGCGTGATCGCCTGTGACACGCCCGCAGGGCTGAAGGAGCAGGTCGCGGGCGAGGTCCGGGTCGACCTGGTCTGGCGGGAGTCGGCGCCACTGCACGTCCCCGAGGTCGCCGCGCTGCGCGACCGGGCCGTCGAGTCGGGGCGCCGGTGGACGCTGCGGCTGGCTCCGGAGGAGGCACGCGCGGCGGTCGCCACGGTCACCGGTGGGGCCGCCTTCACCGCGCTGGACGACTTCACGCTGGCCACGCCGAGCCTGGAGGACGTGTACCTGGCGCTCGGCGGGAACGTGCAGGGGCTGGTGAAGGCGTGAGCGGCCTGAGCGTGGGCGGCTTCGGATCCGTACGGGTGTGTGTGCGGGGACTTGCGGGGGAGAGGGCGGCTGTCGTGACCGGGACGAAGAGGAGCAGCTCGACGTGAGTTTCGTGCCCGCCGAGGTGCTGCCGAGCAGCGCCCTGGCCGTGGAGAAGACGCCCGCGCGCCCCGCGACGGCCGAGCTGGGGCCGCGTGCGCGGCTGTGGCCCGCGCTGGTCGCGGTGTACCGGGCGCAGCTGTCCCGGGCCAGGGTCGCGCGGATTCCGCTGCTGTTCGTGGCGACCTTCCAGTCCGTCGGGATCATGATCCTGATGCGGGGGGTCGTGGATGGGGGCGGCGAGGCCCGGGCCGTGGTGGCCGGGGCCTCGGTGCTGGTCGTGGCCTTCGTCGCGCTGAACCTGCTCGCCCAGTACTTCGGGCAGCTCCGGGCCAGCGGCGGGCTCGACCACTACGCCACCCTGCCGGTACCACCGGCGGCCGTGGTGCTCGGGGCCGCGGGGGCGTACGCCTCCTTCACCGTGCCCGGGACCGTGGTCACCGCGGTGTTCGGGTGCGTGCTGTACGGGCTGCCGCTGGCGCATCTGTGGGTGCTCGCCCTGGTGATCCCGCTCGCCGGAGCCGCGCTCGCCGGGCTCGGCGCCGCCTTCGGACTGCTCGCGCCGCGCCCGGAACTGGCCACGCTGCTCGGGCAGTTGGGCATGTCGGCGGCGCTGCTGCTGGGCGTGCTGCCGGCGGAGCGGATGCCGGGGCTGGTGCGGTTCGCGCGAGATCTGCTGCCTTCGACGTACGGAGTGGAGGCCTTCGCCCGGACCTTCGGGCCCGACCCGGACTGGGCCTTCGTGTTCGGTGATCTCGCCGTGTGCGCGGGCGTCGGGGTGGTCTCGCTGGCCGTGGCGACCTGGGCGTACCGTCGGGCGGCCGTCCGGTGACGCGCCGCACGGACGGGCCTGGCACGATGTCGGTGTGACCGCACCGCTGACTCCGCCTCCGCCGCCGCACCAAGAGCCCTCGCACGAACGCGACGAGGCTTCGCAGCACAAGCAGCCCCAGCAGCAGCCCAAGCAGCCCTTGCAGCAGCAGCCCTCGCTCCAGCAGGGGCCGGACAGCCGGTCGTGGCAGTTCTGGCCCGAGCCGGCCGGGGGCAGTGGGTTCGCGCCCGCGTACGGGCAGGACGGCCCCGGCATGAAGACCGAACTGCGGGAGGCCGCCGTCGTCACGGTGGTGCTGGCGCTCGGCGGGGTGCTGCTCGGGCTGCTGTGGTGGTGGCTGGCGCCCAAGGTGCCGCTCGTCGGGGACATCGTCGACAGCCGGTGGGTCGTGTACGTCAAGGACAGCGAGGGCGAGCAGGCTGCCGGGGTCGACGGAACGTTTACTCTGCTGGCTCTGGCCTTCGGGGCGGTCAGTGCGCTGGGGGTGTTCCTGGTGCGGCGGCGTGGGGGTGTGCCGTTGGTTGTGGCGCTGACGGTGGGTGGGGTGCTGGGGTCGGTGCTGGCCTGGCGGTTGGGGGTCTGGCTCGGGCCCGCGCAGGATGTGATCGCCCATGCGAAGGGTGTGGGTAAGGGGGTTACGTTTTCGGCGCCGTTGAAGTTGGGGGCGAAGGGGGCGTTGTTGGTGTGGTCTGTGGGGGCGTTGGTGGTGCATCTGGGGTTGACGGGGTTGTTCGGGCCTCGGGATCCGGAAGAGGTTGTGGCTCCGCCGGTTTAGGGGGTTTTTCCTCGCCCCCGCCGCCCCTACCCGTCCCATCCCGTTCCTGGGGGCTGCCGCCCCCAGACCCCCGCTACGGCCCTGGACGGGCCTTGTCCTCAAACGCCGGACGGGCTAGAAATGCGGGCGATGGGGGCCCTTGTTGCCTGGGTGAGGGTCGTCAGGTCCTCGGGGGAGAGTTCTACCTCCAGGCCTCTGCGGCCCGCCGAGACGCAGATGGTGGGGTGGGTGTCCGCCGACGTGTCCAGGACCGTGCGGAGTTTCTTGCGTTGGCCCAGGGGGGAGATGCCGCCCCGTACGTAGCCCGTCGTGCGTTCCGCCAAGGTGGGGTCCGCCATGGACGCGCGTTTGCCCGAGACCGCCGCCGCCAGTGCCTTCAGGTCCAGCTGGCCCGCCACCGGGACCACCGCGACCGTCAGCACCCCGTCCACGTCCGCCACCAGGGTCTTGAAGACGCGCTCCGGTGACACCCCCATCGCCTCCGCGGCCTCCTCGCCGTACGAGGGGTGCGCGGGGTCGTGTTCGTACGCGTGGACCGTGTGGGGGACGCCTGCCGCGGTGAGGGCCACCGTCGCCGGGGTTCCGCCCGACTGCTGCTGCTGCTTCTTCTTCGCCATTTCGGTTGCCCTCAGTTCAGGCTTGTCGGGGCGCGGGTCAGTTCCGACGCGGGCAGGGACGGGAGGTTGCGGATGATCGCCGTCTCCGTACGCAGGAGCACCAGTTCCTCGCGGAGCCGGGACGAGGTGTCCGGTGCCTGGAGCAGGCGCTGCTTCGACGGGGTGTCCAGCATCATCGCCGCCGCCACCAGGTACGACACCACCGACGGCTCGTCGGGGAGGTCGGCGCCCGTCGACAGGGAACGTTCCCGCGCGCCCGCCAGGCGCTTCTGATACTGCCTGAAGGCCCTCAGGACGCCCTCCGCCAGCGCGCCCGCCTCGTCGCCGGGGGATTCCTCCAGCTCCTCCAGTTCCGCGGTCAGGAACGGGCCAGACGCGTCCACCGACAGCACCCGCACCCGGGTCGTACCGGTGGCCAGCACCTCGAACGTGCCGTCCTCGCGTTCCCTGATCGTCGCCGCGTCCGCCACGCACCCCACGGAGTGGAAGGCCTTGACCGGGTCGTCGCCGAAGCCGGCCGTGGGCCCGCGTTCCGGTACCGCCGTCTGGTCGGGCAGGCCCTGGGCGCTGGGTGCCACCTCGTGGCCGTCGCGGATCGTCACGACGGCGAACCGGCGGGGTTCGTCCTCGGGGGTCTTCAGAAGTTCGCGCATCATGGCGCGATAGCGCTCCTCGAAGATGTTCAGCGGGATCACGAGTCCCGGGAACAGCACCGAGTTGAGCGGGAAGAGCGGCAGTTGGACGGTGGTCACGACGGGAAAGCCTAATGGTCGCCGGAGTGTGCGCGTCCGTCGTGCTCACTCCCCGGCTCAGCGGCGCGGCTGGCGCAACGGGCGGCGGGCACGTTCCGGTGGATCTCCTCGCGTGCTTCGAGGAACCCCCCGAGGGGGTCGTCCGAGAACCGGTCCCAGGGGAAGGACGTGGTGTACGGGCCGGTCAGACGCACCTGGAGGAGGGCGTCCTCCCATCGGTCGAGCGCGATCAGGACGTAGGTGAGCAGGTTGCGCAGTTCGGCCGGCCACGGGGCCGCAGCCGGGTACGTCGCCGACAGGGCCGCTGCCGTGTCCGCCGCCGCGTCCAGGCGGTACCGGTCCACCACCGTCCTGCCGTCGCCCCGGGTGAGGCAGATGAAGGCCGCGTGCAGGGGCAGCGCCTGGACGAGCGAGCCGGGCAGGGCGTCCTGCGCGGCCCGCTCGGCGAAGTCGAAGCACTCGCGGTACGAGCCGTTGCCGCCCGGGGACCGGAAGGGGCCCGTGGACAGGTACTGCAGCGCCGCCACATGACAGCCGTAGTGGTGCGGCGAGCGGCGTACGGCCTCGCCCCAGAGCCGCTCGAACTCGCCGTGGTCCGCGTCGCTGCCCCGGGCCCGGTCCAGGGCGATCCGCCAGGGCACCGGGTCACGCGGGTCGCCCGCCTCGGCGGCCTCGACCAACGGGCCGGTCTGCAACAGGAGTTCGGCCCGGGCGGGGGACTCCCAGGCGTTCGCCACCGCCAGCTCGGCCGCGACGAGCAGCGCGTCCGGGTCGTCCGGGGCGGCGGCGCGCCAGGACGTGAGCCACTCGGCGCGGGAGTGCGCGAACGCGGCCAGCCGGACCACGTAACGGTCCCGGTGCTCCCACTCGCCCGTGGCGCGGGTGCCGGCCAGCAGTTCGGCCGCCGCCCCGTACTCACCGCGGCCCGCCGCGACGAGCGCGGGGCCGAGCCGGGCGTCGGGCGCGTCGAGCAGTACCTCGTCGTCGGGGGGCAGTCCGGCGGCGGCGAGGCGTGGAGACGGCGGAGTGTTCCGCTCCGCCCGGGTGGCACGGAGGAACGCACGCAGCGAAGCCATGGTGTCGCCATTGAAAGGCGCAGGTCGGGGCCGCGCCAGACCAAATGCGCACCCTATTTTTAGTTGTACGGCCTGGCGTGTGGGGATGGTGAAGAAAAATGAGCCGAGCTCAGCTTCTGCGCAGCGTCCGTGTCGCCCCCGCAGCCACCGTCGTCGCCAGGATCCAGCCCAGCATGATGATCGCGGCCGCCAGCCACTGCCAGCCCCCGCGTAACTGCCAGAACCCGACCTGACCCAGATCGATCAACGGAAGAAGCAGGTCAAGGGCGAAGAGCGAGGGGTTCCACGGCGGGTGCTCCCCGCTCTTCAGCGGCGGATGGCTCGCGTGCGCGAACGCCACCGAACTCGCCGCCCACAGCACCGCCATCCACACGGCGGCCCGGCCCGGCCGGTACCCGTAGGCGACCGTCCAGTCCTGCACATATCCCCACAGTTTCGCCGCAGGCGGCAGGGTTTCGCGGCGCCGGCGCTGCTTGGCGAGGAGCACCTCGCGCGCGTCCTCGTCCTCACCGCTGTTGCGCAGCACGGCGGCCAGCCGCTCGTACGGCTCCGGGCTGTACTCGGCGGTCGCCGCCGCCACCCACGCCAGCCGCTCCGTCGGCGGGAACGGCCCCTGCGGTACGAGATTCTCGTACCCGAAGCCGCCCATGTGCAGGTTGCCAGGGCCTGGCCAACTGCCCGCCCGGTCCACGAGGTTGACGACCTTCGCACCCGACAGCAGCACCTTGCCGCGCTCCGGCCGCTCCCCGAGGAAGCGCAGCTCGGGCGTCTGCACCCGGCGCAGCGACAGCGACTGCTCGTCGGTGAAGGTCAGCCGGGCGCGTTCCAGGTCGACGGCGTCGCCGAACCGGCCGTCGTCCAGGCGGATCCCGCCCTCGCACTCGAAACGCTGGATGCGTGTCCCGTGCGCGGGGGTCGTGCCGCTGGTCAGGATGGGGTTCCAGACGCCCGCCGGGGTGAGGTACAGGGTGCGGCCCACGGTCAGCTGGGGGGCGTTGAGCGCGAGTCTCCCGTACGGGTTGGCGAGCCGGCTGCCGCGCAGGCTCAGCGAGACACCGATCGTCGCCCCGCGCAGGCTCAGCTCACCGTGCGCCTCCAGCATCTCGGCCTGGAGGTCCTGGCCGACGTGCATACCGTCCCCGACCAGCGAGCGCCCGCGCCGGTCCCGGTAGACGACGGCCTGGTTGAGCAGCAGATCCGTACCGATGTGCGCGTCGGTGAGGCGGACGCCGTTGTGGAAGCGGCAGCGCGGCAGATGCAGATCGCCCTCGGTGTGCACGCGGGCCGCCTCCAGCCGGGGCACCGAGCAGTCCACCAGGCGTACGGTCGTGAAGCGGGCCTCCGGCAGCAGGATCTCCTTCTCGAACCGGCAGCCCTTCAGCTCGACGTAGGGCACGACCGTGCCGCCCGCCAGATCGAGCGTGCCGTTGATCTGCACGCCGGTGAGCTTCAGGGACGACACGCGCCCCGCGAGCGCGGGCGGGCCGTCGAGGAGCAGCCAGCACACGATGCGGGCCCGCACGGTCCGGTCGGCGCCCCACGGATGGCCGCCGTGCGGATCGTCGACGACGGTGTCGCCGCTGCTCAGGTCGTACACACTGCCGTTGCGGAAGGCCTGCCACATACCGACCTCGGCGGCGCTCAGATCGTCCGGCGGTTCCCCCGTGGTCCCCGAGTCCCCCGCGCGGATTCCGCCACGCTCTGTCACGACGTTTTCCCACTCCTCCCCGTGCCACCAGGTGTTACCAACAGGTTTAGTACAACCGTTCTGCCCGCTCGGTAACCCTCTGAACGCAAAACGTGAAGGTGATCTTCCGGGTTCCCACGCGGGTCCCGCGAGGCCGCTTCGCAACGCTCCGTATCAGCCACTGATACACGCGAACGTCGCCCGATCGACGTCTGAGAGAATTGACCGCGTGATCTCTCGAATCGATCTGCGCGGCGACGCCCTCCCTGAGGGACCCGCCCTGCGCGACCTGCTGCCCCGAGCCGACTTCGACGTCTCGGCCGCCCTGGAGAAGGTGCGTCCGATCTGCGAGGCCGTGCATCATCGGGGTGACGCGGCGCTGATCGACTTCGCCGAGAAGTTCGACGGAGTCCGGCTGGAATCCGTCCGCGTGCCCGCCCAGGCTCTCACCGACGCGCTGGGGCAGCTCGCCCCGGCCCTCCGGGCGGCCCTGGAGGAGTCCATCCGGCGCGCCCGTCTCGTCCACCGCGAGCAGCGCCGTACGACGCACACGACCCAGGTCGTGCCCGGCGGCTCGGTCACCGAGAAGTGGGTGCCCGTGGACCGGGTCGGGCTGTACGCGCCCGGCGGCCGGTCCGTCTACCCGTCCTCCGTGATCATGAACGTCGTCCCCGCGCAGGAGGCGGGCGTCGAGTCGATCGCCCTCGCCTCCCCCGCCCAGGCCGAGTTCGACGGGCTGCCGCACCCCACCATCCTCGCCGCCTGCGCCCTCCTCGGAGTCGACGAGGTGTACGCGGCCGGTGGGGCCACCGCCGTCGCGATGTTCGCGTACGGCACCGAGTCCTGCGCGCCCGCCAACATGGTCACCGGCCCCGGCAACATCTGGGTCACCGCCGCCAAGCGGTACTTCGCGGGGAAGATCGGCATCGACACCGAGGCCGGCCCCACCGAGATCGCGATCCTCGCCGACGACACCGCCGACCCGGTGCACGTCGCCGCCGACCTGATCAGCCAGGCCGAGCACGACCCGCTGGCCGCGGCCGTCCTCGTCACGGACTCAGTGGCGCTCGCGGACGCGGTCGAGAAGGAACTGGAACCGCAGGTCGCGGCCACCAAGCACATCGAGGACCGGATCGCCCCGGCACTGGCCGGCAAGCAGTCCGCCATCGTCGTCGTCGACGGCGTGGAGGAGGGCCTGCGGGTCGTCGACGCGTACGGCGCCGAACACCTGGAGATCCAGACCGCGGACGCGGCGGCCGTGGCCGACCGGGTGCGCAACGCCGGCGCGATCTTCGTCGGGCCCTGGGCGCCCGTCTCGCTCGGCGACTACGCGGCCGGGTCCAACCACGTCCTGCCGACCGGCGGCTGCGCCTGCCACTCCTCCGGCCTGTCCGTCCAGTCCTTCCTGCGCGGCATCCACATCGTCGACTACACGCGCGACGCACTGGCCGACGTGGCACACCATGTGGTGACGCTGGCGGAGGCGGAGGACCTGCCCGCGCACGGCGCGGCGGTCAAGGCAAGGTTCGGATGGAAGGTTCCCCAGGGCAAGTGACCGGCATCGACGATCTTCCCGTACGGGACGAACTGCGCGGCAAGTCGCCGTACGGCGCGCCCCAGCTCGACGTCCCCGTACGGCTGAACACCAACGAGAACCCCTACCCGCTGCCCGAACCGCTCGTCGAGCGGATCGCCGAGCGGGTGCGTGAGGCGGCCCGGAACCTCAACCGCTACCCCGACCGGGACGCCGTGGAGCTGCGTACGCGGCTCGCCAGGTATCTGACGGACACCTCGGGCCACGAGGTCGGCCTCGCCAACGTGTGGGCCGCCAACGGCTCCAACGAGGTCATCCAGCAGCTGCTCCAGACCTTCGGCGGGCCCGGCCGTACCGCGATCGGCTTCGAGCCCTCGTACTCGATGCACGGCCTCATCGCGCGCGGGACGGGCACCGGCTGGATCTCCGGCCCCCGCAACGAGGACTTCACCATCGATCTCGCGGCGGCCGAGAAGGCCATCGCCGAGCACCGGCCCGACGTCGTCTTCGTCACCACGCCCAACAACCCCACCGGCAACGCGGTCCCGCGCGAGACGGTCCTCGCGCTGTACGAGGCGGCGCAGGCCGCCAGACCCTCGATGGTCGTGGTCGACGAGGCGTACATCGAGTTCAGCCACGGCGACTCACTGCTGCCGCTGCTCGAGGGACGGCCGAATCTCGTCGTCTCCCGGACGATGTCCAAGGCGTTCGGGGCGGCGGGCCTGCGCCTCGGCTATCTCGCCGCGCACCCGGCCGTCGTCGACGCCGTGCAGCTCGTACGACTGCCCTATCACCTGTCGGCCGTGGCCCAGGCGACCGCCCTGGCCGCCCTGGAGCACACCGACACGCTGCTGAAGTACGTCGAGCAGCTCAAGACCGAGCGGGACCGGCTCGTCGCCGAACTGCGCGCCATCGGGTTCGACGTCACCGAGTCCGACGCCAACTTCGTGCAGTTCGGCACCTTCGCCGACTCCCACGCGGCCTGGCAGCGCATCCTCGACCAGGGCGTCCTGGTCCGGGACAACGGCGTACCGGGATGGCTGCGGGTCACCGCGGGAACCCCCGCCGAGAACGACGCGTTCCTGAACGCGGTACGCGAACTGAAGAAGGAGCAGGACGAGTCATGAGCCGCGTCGGACGCGTGGAGCGCACCACCAAGGAGACATCGGTCCTCGTCGAGATCGACCTCGACGGCACCGGCAAGGTCGAGGTGTCGACGGGCGTCGGCTTCTACGACCACATGCTCGACCAGCTCGGCCGGCACGGTCTGTTCGACCTCACCGTGAAGACCGAGGGCGACCTGCACATCGACTCGCACCACACCATCGAGGACACCGCCCTCGCCCTCGGAGCCGCCTTCAAGCAGGCACTCGGCGACAAGGTCGGCATCTACCGCTTCGGCAACTGCACGGTCCCGCTGGACGAGTCCCTCGCCCAGGTGACGGTGGACCTGTCCGGCCGCCCCTACCTCGTGCACACCGAGCCCGAGAAGATGGCGCCGATGATCGGCGAGTACGACACCACGATGACCCGGCACATCCTGGAGTCCTTCGTCGCCCAGGCCCAGATCGCGCTGCACGTGCACGTGCCCTACGGGCGCAACGCCCACCACATCGTGGAGTGCCAGTTCAAGGCGCTCGCCCGGGCCCTGCGCTACGCCTCCGAACGCGACCCGCGCGCGGCGGGCATCCTCCCCTCCACGAAGGGCGCCCTGTAGAGCATGAACGGCCTGTCCACCGTACTGATCGTCCTCGGCCTCTTCCTGCTCGGCGGGATCTACTCCTTCGTCAAGCAGAAGATGCCGATGAGCCTCATCGTGCTGCTCTCGATAGGCGCCGCGATGTGTCTGGTCGCCGGCGTCCTGAGGCTGGAGGTATGGAATTGAGCGCGTCCAAGGCGTCCAAGAAGGTCGTCGTCTTCGACTACGGGTTCGGGAACGTGCGCTCGGCCGAGCGTGCTCTCGCGCGCGCGGGTGCCGACGTCGAGATAACGCGTGACTTCGACACGGCCATGAACGCGGACGGGCTGCTGGTGCCGGGCGTCGGCGCCTTCGCCGCCTGTATGCAGGGTCTCAGGGAGGCGCGCGGCGACTGGATCGTCGGGCGCAGGCTGTCCGGCGGGCGCCCCGTGATGGGCATCTGCGTGGGCATGCAGATCCTCTTCGCGCGCGGTATCGAACACGGCGTCGAGAGCGAGGGCCTCGACGAGTGGCCCGGCTCCGTCGAGCCGCTCCAGGCCGACATCGTGCCCCACATGGGCTGGAACACCGTCGAAGCCCCGGCGGACTCCCAGCTCTTCGCGGGCCTGGACGCCGACGCGCGCTTCTACTTCGTCCACTCGTACGCCGTCCACGACTGGTCCCTCGAGACCGCGAACCCCGTGATGCGCGCCCCCAAGGTCACCTGGTCCACGCACGGCAAGCCCTTCGTGGCGGCCGTCGAGAACGGCGCCCTGTGGGCCACCCAGTTCCACCCCGAGAAGTCCGGCGACGCCGGAGCGCAGCTGCTCACCAACTGGATCGGAACCCTGTAGACCATGGCCAAGCTCGAACTCCTCCCCGCCGTCGACGTCCGCGACGGCCAGGCCGTCCGCCTCGTGCACGGCGAGTCCGGTACGGAGACCTCGTACGGCTCCCCCCTGGAGGCGGCCCTCGCCTGGCAGCGCTCCGGCGCCGAATGGCTGCACCTGGTCGACCTGGACGCCGCCTTCGGCACCGGCGACAACCGCAAGCTGATCGCCGAGGTCGCCGGCGCGATGGACATCAAGGTGGAGCTGTCCGGCGGCATCCGCGACGACGACACGCTGGCCGCCGCCCTGGCGACGGGCTGCACGCGCGTGAACCTCGGTACGGCCGCCCTGGAGACCCCGGACTGGGTCGCCAAGGTCATCGCCGAGCACGGCGACAAGATCGCGGTCGGCCTGGACGTACGGGGAACCACGCTGCGTGGACGCGGCTGGACCCGCGACGGCGGTGACCTCTACGAGACGCTGGAGCGCCTCAACGCCGAGGGCTGCGCACGCTATGTCGTGACCGACATCGCCAAGGACGGCACGCTTCAGGGCCCCAACCTGGAGCTGCTGCGCAACGTCTGCGCGGCGACGGACCGCCCGGTCGTCGCCTCCGGCGGTGTTGCGTCTCTGGACGACCTGCGGGCCATCGCCGAGCTGGTACCCCTCGGTGTCGAGGGCTCCATCGTCGGGAAGGCGCTGTACGCGAAGGCGTTCACCCTGGAAGAGGCACTGGAGGCGGTGGCCAAGTGAGCGACGTACGGCGGGTCACGACCGGTGCGCCCTGGGAGGAGTCCTTCGGCTACTCCCGCGCGGTGGAACTGCCGAACGGCCTGGTGCTGGTCTCCGGCTGCACCTCGGTCGTCGACGGCGAGATCGCCGGCGGCGGCCCGTACGAGCAGACGGTCAACGCGTTCAACGTCGCCTTCGCGGCGCTGGGCCAACTGGGTCTCGGGCGGGATCACGTCGTGCGCACGCGCATGTACATCACGCACGCGCGTGACGTGGACGACGTCGGACGGGCCCACAAGGAGCTGTTCGACTCCGTCCGGCCCGCCGCGTCCATGATCATCGTGGCCGGCCTCGTGGACCCCAGCCTCGTTGTCGAGGTCGAGGTCGAGGCGTACCGAGGAGAGACACCGGCATGACCCTGGCCGTACGAGTCATCCCCTGCCTGGACGTGGACAACGGCCGGGTCGTCAAGGGCGTCAACTTCCAGAACCTGCGCGACGCGGGCGACCCCGTCGAGATGGCCAAGGTGTACGACGCCGAGGGCGCCGACGAACTGACGTTCCTCGACATCACCGCCTCCTCCGGCAACCGCGAGACCACCTACGACGTGGTCCGCCGTACCGCCGAACAGGTGTTCATCCCGCTCACCGTGGGCGGGGGAGTGCGGGCGGCCGAGGACGTCGACAAGCTGCTGCGCGCCGGCGCCGACAAGGTCGGCGTCAACACGGCGGCCATCGCGCGGCCCGACCTGATCCGGGAGATCGCCGAGCGGTTCGGCCGGCAGGTGCTGGTGCTGTCCGTGGACGCCCGTCGCACCGAGTCCGGCTCCTTCGAGGTCACCACCCACGGCGGCCGGCGCGGTACCGGGATCGACGCGGTCGAATGGGCCCACCAGGCCGCCGAACTGGGTGCCGGGGAGATTCTGCTCAACTCGATGGACGCGGACGGTACCAAGGACGGGTACGACATCGAGATGATCGAGGCTGTGCGCAAGCATGTGCGGGTGCCGCTGATCGCCAGTGGGGGGGCTGGTCGGCTTGCCGACTTCGCGCCCGCTGTCGCGGGCGGGGCGGATGCGGTGTTGGCCGCCTCTGTGTTCCACTTCGGGGATCTTCGGATCGGGCAGGTCAAGGAAGCGCTTCGGGAGGCCGGGCATCCTGTTCGGTGACCCGCAGTTCTTCGGCTGCGGGTCCGGTGGGGGCTTGTCGCGCAGTTCCCCGCGCCCCTAGCGGGTCAGATGCCTAGCTGTTTTGATTCGTGCAGCTTGGTGATTGCTTCCTTGTCGCCCTCCAGTTCGACGTCTGCGGCGGACTGGCGGCCCAGGGCGAAGAGGAGCAGTTCCGACGGTTCGCCGGTCGCCGTGACCACCGGGGTGCCTCGGTGGGCTACCGCCGTCTGGCCGTTCGGGCGGCGCAGTACCAGGCCCGTCGTCGCGCCCCGGCCCGCCAGCCGGGCCGTGCGCTCCAGGCGGGACCACAGGGCGTCCTGGAACACCGGATCCAGCTCGCGGGGCGTCCAGTCGGGCCGCGCCCGGCGCACGTCCTCCGTGTGGACGTAGAACTCGACCGTGTTCGACGCCTCGTCCACCTGCTTCAGCGAGAACGGCGAGAAACGCGGCGGGCCGGTACGGATCAGCTGGATCAGCTCCTCGTACGGCTTGTCGGCGAACTCCGCCATGATCCGCTCGAGACGGGAGCCCAGCTGCTTGATCAGCAGCCCTCCGGCGGCGTCCGGCCGGCGCTCGCGCACCACCACGTGAGCGGCGAGATCACGGGTCCGCCAGCCCTCGCACAGCGTCGGGGCGTCGGGACCCTCGGTCTCCAACAGGTCGGCGAGAAGAAGTCGTTCACGCTTCGCATTAGGTAGACATGCCGCAAGCCTACGACCGCCCCCACGGTCCGCCCAGTGGACATCACCGTGGAGTGTCAGTGGGGCGCGGCACAATGGGCCCATGACCAGCAGCACGCCCCCGCCCGGCAGGACCGGCGGCCCCAGCCCCCTGGCCCCGGAGATCGCCGCGCGCCTCAAGCGCGGCCCCGACGGGCTCGTACCCGCCGTCGCCCAGCAGTACGACACCGGTGAGGTGCTCATGCTCGGCTGGATGGACGACGAGGCGCTGCACCGCACCCTGACCACCGGCCGCTGCACCTACTGGTCGCGCAGCCGCCAGGAGTACTGGGTCAAGGGCGACACCTCCGGCCACTTCCAGCACGTCAAGTCCGTCGCCCTCGACTGCGACGCCGACACCGTGCTCGTCAAGGTCGACCAGGTGGGCGCCGCCTGCCACACCGGCGCGCGGAACTGCTTCGACGCCGACATCCTGCTCGACGTGTCGTTCGAGGACGCCGATTCCGGCGTCCTGCCCCAAGGTCAGTAAGGTCAGCGGCCATGGACCTCGAGACCTTCCGCAAGCTGGCCACCGACCGGCGCGTCATCCCCGTCACCCGCAAGCTCCTCGCCGACGGCGACACCCCGGTCGCGCTCTACCGCAAGCTCGCCGCCGAACGCCCCGGCACCTTCCTGCTGGAGTCCGCCGAGAACGGCCGGTCCTGGTCCCGCTACTCCTTCGTCGGCGTCCGCTCCGACGCCACCCTCACGGCCCGCGACGGCCAGGCCCACTGGCTCGGCACCCCGCCCGTCGGCGTGCCCACCGACGGTGATCCGCTGGTCGCCCTGCGCGCCACCATCGAGGCCCTCCACACCCCCCACGAGGACGGCCTGCCGCCCTTCACCGGCGGCATGGTCGGCTACCTCGGGTACGACATCGTGCGCCGCCTGGAGAAGATCGGCCCCGGCGAGCGCGACGACCTCCAGCTGCCCGAGCTGACCATGCTGCTCACCAGCGACCTGGCCGTCATGGACCACTGGGACGGCTCGGTCCTGCTGATCGCCAACGCGATCAACCACAACGACCTCGACACGGGCGTGGACGAGGCCTACGCCGACGCCGTGGCCCGTCTCGACGCCATGCAGGCCGACCTCTCGCGCGCGGTCGCCCAGCCGCCCGCCGAGCTCCCGTCGTCCGAACTCCCCGAGTACACGGCCCTGTGGGGCGGCCCCGACTACCAGCTGGCTGTCGACGACATCAAGGAGCGCATCCGGGCCGGGGAGGCCTTCCAGGTGGTCCCCTCCCAGCGCTTCGAAACCCCGTGCACGGCAAGCGCGCTGGACGTCTACCGGGTCCTGCGCGCCACCAACCCGTCCCCGTACATGTACCTGTTCCGCTTCGACGGGTTCGACGTCGTCGGATCGTCCCCGGAGGCCCTCGTCAAGGTCGAGGACGGCCGCGCCATGGTCCACCCCATCGCCGGCACCCGGCACCGCGGGGCGACCCCGCAGGAGGACCAGGCCCTCGCCGAGGAACTGCTCGCCGACCCCAAGGAGCGCGCCGAGCACCTCATGCTCGTCGACCTCGGGCGCAACGACCTCGGCCGGGTCTGCGAGCCCGGCTCCGTCGAGGTCGTCGACTTCATGTCCGTCGAGCGGTACTCGCACGTCATGCACATCGTCTCGACCGTCACCGGCCGCGTGGCATCCGGCCGTACCGCCTTCGACGTCCTGACGGCCTGCTTCCCGGCCGGCACGCTCTCCGGGGCGCCCAAGCCGCGCGCGATGCAGATCATCGACGAACTCGAGCCGTCCAGGCGGGGGTTGTACGGCGGAGCCGTCGGCTACCTCGACTTCGCGGGCGACTCCGACACCGCCATCGCCATCCGCACGGCCCTCCTGCGCGACGGCACGGCCTACGTCCAGGCGGGCGCCGGCGTCGTCGCCGACTCCGACCCGGTCGCCGAGGACAACGAGTGCCGCAACAAGGCTGCGGCGGTCCTGCGCGCCGTCCACACGGCGAACCGGCTCGGCCGGTAACCGGCTCCCGATTGTCCGAATGGGGTACTTCTCACGTGAACCCCGGGTGACGGTTCGCCCGGGGTTCACGCGATAGTGGGGTACGTGACTGCCGTACCCGTACCTCCTCCGCGTTCCGAAGCCCCCGCCCCCGGCCGGGCCGGCCGGCTCAGCCTCGCCGTCGCCCTGCTGGCCGGTGCGCTCGGCGCGGCCGTCGCGCTGCTCGCCACCCGCCAGCGCTGGTCGGAGGGCACCGCGTCCGTGGCCGGCGGCGCCTTCCCGCTGACCGCCAGAGGCAGCGACGTCACGGGCGTCCCCGCGGCCCTCGCCATAGTGGGCCTCGCCGCGCTCGTCGCCGTCTTCGCCGTCCGCCGCTCCGGCCGCCTCCTGGTCGCCGGACTGCTGGCCCTGTCCGGCGCCGGTACGGTCGCCTCGGCCCTCCTCGGCGCCTCCGACAGCTCCGCGCTCGACGAGAAGGCCGCGCAGGCCACCGGCGACACCGCGGCCACCGTGAACAGCCTCAGCCACACCCCCTGGCCGTACGCGGCCGCCGCGGGCGGTGCTCTGATCCTCCTCGCCGGACTTCTCGCCCTGCGCTACGGCCGCCGGTGGCCCGCCATGTCCGGCCGGTACGAGCGCGGCGGCGCCCCCCGCCCGCGCCCCCGGGCCAAGGCCGCCGACCCCGACCGGCCCGAGGAGATCTGGAAGGCGCTGGACCGGGGCGAGGACCCCACGGGGGCATAGTCCCTTCGGGCGACTCGCTGGGCCGACCCCCGGCGTCCCGCACACGTGCGCGTGCGGGACAATGGGCGACGAGCGTCCGGCTCACCACGTACTGCATTCAACAACCGGCAACTCAGCAACGAGGAGCAAGTCATGGCGGGCAGCAGCCACGGTCACACTTTGGCCGCCTGGACCGGCGTCACCATCTCCATCATCGGTTTCTGCGTAGCAGGCGCCTTCATGGTGATGGCCGAGCCGCTGGGCTTCTGGGCCGGCATGGTGCTCTCGGTCCTCGGCGGTGTCGTCGGCTGGATCATGGCCGCGATGGGCCTCGGCAAGCAGAAGCCGACCACCCAGGGCCGCCAGGGCCACCAGGTCGCGAGCGAGCCGGCGGGCGCCGGCAGCTGAACCCCGTAGGGGACCGGTTCTCGTACCGGCAGGGGCGGCCCCGGCGAAGCGCCGGGGCCGCCCCTCGCGCGTGTACGGCCCACAGAGGGCAGAATGCGTCGGGTGAACACCGAGCGGGCTCAGCAGGACGTGTCGACGGGTTTCGGTGCCGTGGCGGGACGGGTGGCCCTGCCCGCCGGGGTGCTCGCGGCCGTCGCCGGGGCCTTCGCCTACGTCGGGACCGTTGACCCCAACGAACCCGGCCACTACCCCGTCTGCCCGCTCCTGCGCCTGACCGGCGTGTACTGCCCCGGCTGTGGCGGTCTGCGCAGCGCCTACGCCTTCGTGCACGGCGAGTGGACGACGGCCCTCGGGGCCAACGCCCTCGCCGTGGCCGGCTATCTCGCCTTCGCCGTCCTGTGGACCGTCTGGGTGGTCCGCGCGGCACGCGGACGGCCGATGCGGATCGATCTCGGGCCGGTGCAGGCGTGGAGCCTTGGAGCATTACTGCTGGTCTTCACCGTTGTCCGGAACCTGCCCTTCGGTGGCTGGCTCCACCCTTGATCAACAACGAATGTCCAGGTAGTGGGACCGGTGTCAACCGGATGTGAGGGGCATGCCCTCCTGCGGATACCATCGGAGTGACCAGCTTTGACAGTTTGTGCAGCTTCGATGCTGTGAATGGTTTGAACAGTCAATCGCCTACCGTCTGGAAGGGGGCCGCTCGCGTGAGTGTGCTCGACGAGATCATCGACGGAGTCCGTGCCGACCTCGCGGAACGGCAGGCGCGCGTCAGCCTCGACGAGCTCAAGGAGCGCGCGGCGAAGGCTCCGGCCGGCAAGGACGGGGTCGCCGCACTGCGCGGGGACGGCGTCAAGGTCATCTGCGAGGTCAAGCGCTCCAGCCCGTCCAAGGGCGCGCTGGCGGCCATCGCCGACCCGGCCGGCCTCGCGGCGGACTACGAGGCGGGCGGCGCGGCCGTCATCTCCGTCCTCACCGAACAGCGCCGCTTCGGCGGGTCGCTCGCGGACCTGGAGGCGGTGCGCGCCCGGGTGGACATCCCCGTGCTGCGCAAGGACTTCATCGTCACGTCCTACCAGCTGTGGGAGGCGCGGGCGTACGGGGCCGACCTGGCCCTGCTGATCGTCTCGGCCCTCGACCAGCCGGCCCTCGAGTCCCTCATCGAGCGCGCGGAGTCCATCGGACTCACCCCGCTCGTCGAGGTGCACGACGAGGACGAGGTCGAGCGGGCGGTGGACGCGGGGGCCCGGATCATCGGGGTCAACGCGCGCAACCTGAAGACCCTCGAGGTCGACCGCTCCACGTTCGAGCGGGTCGCCCCGGAGATCCCCGACCACATCGTCAAGATCGCCGAGTCCGGTATCCGCGGCCCGCACGATCTGATCGCGTACGCCAACGCGGGCGCCGACGCGGTGCTGGTCGGCGAGTCGCTGGTCACCGGGCGCGATCCCAAGTCGGCGGTGTCCGATCTGGTGGCGGCGGGGGAGCATCCCGCGCTGCGGCACGGGCGTAGCTGAACTCCGGCTAGAGTTGGCGCCGATGACACTCACCCTGACTCCCATGGACCGGTACGCCCGCCTTGCGCGTGGCTGCCGGCCTCGTGGTTGCCGCGCGCCGGCGCGGAGGGTGCATGGGCGGCGGGTTCGGTATGTCATCGGGGACGAGCCCGGACAGGTCAACGGTATGCGATGGCCCTGCGGGGCTTGGCAGTAGGGGTTGCGTTGTCGGCTGCGGGTTGGTTGTGGCTGGTCGCGCAGTTCCCCGCGCCCCTTTAGGGGCGCGTCTTTGGTGGCCCGAGTTTTCAGGCGCCGTTCTGCTCAGCCCTCTCACGCCTCCCATGTCCAGATCGACCCCGGGGCTTCGTGGCCCCTGGAGGTAGCAGTCCTATGTCCAGTGAGTTCTTCATTCCTGATCCGGTGGGTCAGGTTCCCAGCCTTGACGGGTACTTCGGTGCCTTTGGCGGCAAGTTCATTCCGGAGGCGCTTGTCGCCGCCGTGGACGAGGTCGCCGTCGAGTACGACAAGGCGAAGTCCGACCCGGAGTTCGCCCGTGAGCTCGACGATCTGCTCGTCCACTACACCGGGCGGCCCAGTTCCCTCACCGAGGTGCCCCGGTTCGCCGAGCACGCCGGGGGCGCCCGGGTCTTCCTCAAGCGGGAGGACCTGAACCACACCGGGTCCCACAAGATCAACAACGTGCTCGGGCAGGCCCTCCTCACCAAGAGGATGGGCAAGACCCGCGTCATCGCCGAGACCGGCGCCGGTCAGCACGGTGTCGCCACCGCCACCGCCTGTGCGCTGTTCGGTCTCGAGTGCACCATCTACATGGGCGAGATCGACACCCAGCGCCAGGCCCTCAACGTGGCCCGGATGCGCATGCTCGGCGCCGAGGTCATCGCCGTGAAGTCCGGCTCGCGCACCCTCAAGGACGCCATCAACGAGGCGTTCCGCGACTGGGTCGCCAACGTCGACCGCACGCACTACCTGTTCGGGACCGTGGCCGGGCCGCACCCCTTCCCGGCCATGGTGCGCGACTTCCACCGGGTCATCGGCGTCGAGGCCAGACGGCAGCTTCTGGAGCAGGCCGGGCGCCTGCCCGACGCCGCCGTCGCCTGTGTCGGCGGCGGATCCAACGCCATCGGCCTCTTCCACGCGTTCATCCCCGACGCCGACGTACGGCTCATCGGGTGCGAGCCCGCCGGGCACGGTGTCGAGACCGGTGAGCACGCGGCCACCCTCACCGCCGGCGAGCCCGGCATCCTGCACGGGTCGCGTTCGTACGTCCTGCAGGACGAGGAGGGGCAGATCACCGAGCCCTACTCCATCTCCGCCGGACTGGACTACCCGGGCATTGGGCCCGAGCACTCCTACCTCAAGGACAGCGGCCGCGCCGAGTACCGCGCGGTCACCGACGACGCCGCCATGCAGGCGCTGCGGCTGCTGTCCCGCACCGAGGGCATCATCCCGGCCATCGAGAGCGCGCACGCGCTGGCCGGTGCCCTCGAGGTCGGCAAGGAGCTGGGCAAGGACGGCCTGATCGTCGTCAACCTCTCCGGGCGCGGCGACAAGGACATGGACACCGCCGCCCGGTACTTCGGCCTGTACGACACCGACGCCGAGGTCGCCGCCAACGCGGCCGACACCGCCGAGATCGAGGGGGACGCCAAGTGAGCGGGAACATTCAGCTGCTGTCGGACACCCTCGCCGGCGCCAAGGCCGAGGGACGCTCCGCCCTCATCGCCTACCTCCCCGCCGGGTTCCCGACCGTCGACGGCGGGATCGACGCCATCAAGGCCGTGTTCGACGGCGGCGCCGACATCGTCGAGGTCGGGCTGCCGCACAGCGACCCGGTGCTCGACGGGCCGGTCATCCAGACCGCCGACGACATCGCCCTGCGCGGTGGCGTCAAGATCGCGGACGTGATGCGCACGGTCCGGGAGGCGTACGAGGCCACCGGGAAGCCCGTGCTCGTCATGACGTACTGGAACCCGATCGACCGCTACGGCGTCGAGCGGTTCACCGCCGAGCTGGCCGAGGCGGGCGGCGCCGGGTGCATCCTGCCCGACCTGCCCGTGCAGGAGTCGGCGCTGTGGAGGGAGCACGCCGAGAAGCACGGCCTCGCGACCGTGTTCGTGGTCGCGCCCAGCAGCCTGGACGGGCGGCTCGCCGAGATCACCGCGGCGGGCAGCGGGTTCGTGTACGCCGCCTCGCTGATGGGCGTCACGGGGACCCGTGCGTCGGTCGGCGCCCAGGCCGAGAAGCTGGTCGAGCGCACCCGGGCCACCGGTACGGACCTGCCGGTCTGTGTCGGGCTCGGTGTCTCCGACGCCGCGCAGGCCGCCGAGGTCGCCGGCTTCGCCGACGGTGTGATCGTCGGATCGGCCTTCGTGAAGCGGATGCTCGACGCGCCCGACCACGCGGCCGGTGTCGAGGCCGTGCGCGTACTCGCCGCCGACCTCGCGAAGGGCGTACGCGGCGCGGCGTGAGCCGCACGGCGTAAACGGGCGGGACATTTCGTACAGCTCGCCCGAACGGGTGGACCTGGGGCCGGGGAGACGCAATGCGTCTCCCCGGTTCGTTCTGCGGGTGTGAGCGAGAAGAATCGTGACGGAAAGCGCACCGCCCGCGAGCGGCTGGCGGTCGAGCGTGAGAAGCAGAAGTCCGCGGAGAAGCGGCGGCGGGTGCTGATCGTGGGCGCCAGTGTCGTCTGCGTGCTGGGACTCGCGGCGGTGATCGGCGTCGTCGCCGCGAACTCCGGCAAGGACAGCAAGAGCGACAGCGCCGGCCCGGTCGTGGCCCCCTCGGGCGCGCAGGGAAAGGACAGCCTCGCGGTCCCCGTGGGCGAGGAGAGCGCCAAGTCGACGCTCACCGTGTGGGAGGACTTCCGCTGTCCGGCCTGCCAGTCCTTCGAGACCAACTACCGCTCGACCATTCATGAGTTGACGGCCGCGGGCAAGCTGAAGGTGGAGTACCACCTGGCGACGATCATCGACGGCAACATGGGCGGCAGCGGCTCCCGCCACGCCGCGAACGCCGCCGCCTGCGCCCAGGACGCGGGCAAGTTCACCGCGTACCACGACGTCCTGTACGAGAACCAGCCGCAGGAGGCCGACGACGCCTTCGCCAAGGACAGCAAGCTCATCGAACTGGCGGCGAAGGTCGACGGCCTCGACACACCCGCGTTCCGCACGTGTGTCGAGGCCGGCACGCACAACAGCTGGGTCGTGAAGTCGAACGAGGCGTTCCGGACCGGTGGCTTCGGCGGCACGCCGACCGTGCTGCTCAACGGGAAGAACATCTACCAGGACCAGACGATGACGCCGGCGAAGCTGAAGCAGATGGTGGAGGCCGCCGACAAGGCGTAGGGCTTCCGGAGCCTCCGGGGCGGTGTCGTGAGCCGGACCGGAGGCGCCTCCCGTTATGGAGCCGTTGCCCGGGGCGGCTCACATCCGCCGCGTCCGTCAAGGTAGCGTCGGGACTGCCATGGAAATCGCCTACATTCCCAGTCCGTCGCGCGGGGTGCTGCACCTTGGACCCATTCCGCTGCGCGGCTACGCCTTCTGCATCATCATCGGTGTCTTCGTCGCGGTCTGGCTCGGCAACAAGCGCTGGCTCGCCCGCGGTGGCCGACCCGGCACGGTGGCCGACATCGCGGTCTGGGCCGTGCCCTTCGGCCTGGTCGGTGGCCGCCTCTACCACGTGATCACGGACTACGAGCTGTACTTCAGCGAGGGCCGCGACTGGGTGGACGCCTTCAAGATCTGGGAGGGCGGCCTCGGCATCTGGGGCGCGATCGCCCTCGGCGCGCTGGGCGCGTGGATCGGCTGCCGGCGCCGGGGCATCCCGCTGCCCGCGTGGGCCGACGCCCTCGCCCCCGGTATCGCCCTCGCGCAGGCATGCGGGCGATGGGGCAACTGGTTCAACCAGGAGCTGTACGGTCGGGAGACCACCGTCCCCTGGGCCCTGCACATCACCTCCTCGACGGACGGCCGGGTCCCGGGCTACTACCACCCGACGTTCCTGTACGAGTCCCTGTGGTGCGTCGGTGTCGCGCTGCTGGTCATCTGGGCCGACCGCCGCTTCACGCTGGGACACGGACGGGCGTTCGCGCTGTACGTCGCGAGCTACTGCGTGGGCCGCTTCTGGATCGAGTACCTGCGCGTCGACGACGCCCACCACATTCTGGGCATGCGGCTCAACAACTGGACCGCGATCGTCGTGTTCATCGCCGCGGTGGTCTACTTCGTGCTCTCGGCGAAGAAGCGGCCGGGCCGGGAGGAAGTCGTGGAGCCCAACGCGGAGGTCTCCGACGGTTCGGCGGTGGACGCTGCCGAAGGTGACGCCGACGACAAGGGTGACGCCGAATCG
Organism: Streptomyces sp. NPDC047042; assembly: GCF_040644035.1. Taxonomy (NCBI): domain Bacteria; kingdom Bacillati; phylum Actinomycetota; class Actinomycetes; order Kitasatosporales; family Streptomycetaceae; genus Streptomyces; species Streptomyces sp. NPDC047042. The sequence continues at coordinate 125,416 of NZ_JBEYVP010000033.1, forward strand.
GTGGAGATGAAGGCCGAGGCCGACGCTGAGGCTGACGCCGACGCCGATACGGACGGTGAAGCCGGACCGGAGAGCAAGGCTGGCTCCGAGGACGGGGCCAAGGCCGAGGCCGGAGCGGAACCGACCAAGAAGAGCTGAGCGCAGGCCGTACGAGATCGAGGGCGCCCCCGGACACCGGGGGCGCCCTCGATCGTTGTCGGGGTCAGGGGCGGTCGCGACCGGCCAGGGACAGGGTTCTGCGGGCCGCCGCGACCACCGCCGCGTCGATGAAGCGGCCGTCGGGGAGGGCCTGGGCGCCCTCGTCCGTCGCCGCGGCCTTGACGATCTGCTCGGCCTCCTCGATCTCCTCCGGGGTGGGGAGGTACGCGCGTTCGATGACCGGGAGCTGGCGGGGATGGATGGCCGCCCGGCCCAGGAAGCCCAGGGCGCGGCCGTGGGCGCAGGACGCGGCCAGGGTGTCCAGGTCCCGGGTGTCCGGGTGGACCGACTGGGGCGGCGGGGCGAGCCCGGCCGCCCGTGCGGCCACGACGACCCGGGAGCGGCACCAGTCGAGGCCCGCGTCTCCTCGTACCCCCAGATCGGCCCGGAGGTCGGCCTCGCCGAGCGCGATGCCCCGCAGGGCGGGGTGGGCGGTCGCGATGGCGAAGGCGTGTTCGATGCCGAGGGCGGTCTCGAGGAGGGCGTGGAGTGGGGGAAGGGGGTGCGCCTCCTCGGGTGCGCGGCGGGTGGCCACGCGGACGACGTCCTGCGGAGCCGTGACCTTCGGGAGCCGTAGGCCCGAGACGCCGGGGAGGGCTTCGAGGGCCTGGAGGTCGGAGCCGGCCAGCGGGCCGTCCAGGGCGTTGATCCGGACGTGGACCGGGACCGGCTGGGGGTGCGCGAGCCGCTCGGCGGTGGCTGTGCGGGCGTACTCCTTGCGGTCCTGGGCGACCGCGTCCTCCAGGTCGACCACGACCACGTCGGCGCCGGAGGAGAGGGCCTTGGACACCACCTCGGGGCGGTCACCGGGGACGTACAGCCAGGTCAGAGGGACGGCCGTCACAGGGCTCCCTCGGTTCGCAGGGCGTCGATGTCGGGGCCGGTCAGGCCAAGTTCGGTGAGGACGGCGGTGGTGTCCGCGCCGTGCGGGCGGCCCGCCCAGCGGATCGCGCCGGGGGTGGCGGACAGCCGGAAGAGGACGTTCTGCATACGGATCGGGCCGAGGTCGGGGTCGTCGACCGTGGTGATGGTGCCGAGGGCCTGGTACTGCGGGTCGGTCATCACCTCCCGTACGTCCTGGATGGGGGCCACCGCCGCTTCCGCCTTCTCGAAGGCCGCGAGGACCTCGGAGTGGGAGTGGCGGGCGATCCACGCGCCCACCGCCTCGTCGAGGACGTCCGCGTGCCGGGCGCGGTCGGCCCCGGTGGCGAACCAGGGCTCGTCGATCAGCTCCGGACGGCCGACCAGGCGCATCACGCGCTCGGCGATCGACTGGGCCGAGGTCGACACGGCGACCCAGGTGCCGTCGGCCGTGAGATAGGTGTTGCGGGGCGCGTTGTTCTGCGAGCGGTTGCCGGTGCGGGGCTGGACGTGGCCCAACTGGTCGTACCAGAGCGGCTGCGGGCCGAGGACGCCCAGGATCGGCTCGATGATCGCCATGTCGACGACCTGCCCCTCGCCGGTGCGGTCGCGGGCCGACAGGGCCGTCATGACCGCGTACGCCGTCGCCAGGCCCGCGATCGAGTCGGCGAGGCCGAAGGGCGGGAGCGTCGGGGGCGCGTCCGGTTCGCCGGTGATCGCGGCGAAGCCGCTCATCGCCTCGGCGAGGGTGCCGAAGCCGGGGCGGTGGGCGTACGGGCCGAACTGGCCGAAGGCGGTGACCCGGGCGAGGACCAGGCGCGGGTTGACGGCGGACAGCTCCGGCCAGCCCAGCTCCCATTTCTCCAGGGTGCCCGGGCGGAAGTTCTCGATGACGACGTCGGCGGTGCCGGCGAGCCGGAGAAGGGTGCGTCGGCCGCCGGGGCGGGAGAGGTCGAGGGTCATCGTGCGCTTGTTGCGGCCCAGCATCTTCCACCAGAGGCCGTGGCCGTCCTTGGACGGGCCGTGGCCCCGGGAGGGGTCGGGCTTCGCCGGATGCTCGATCTTGATCACCTCGGCGCCGAAGTCACCGAGCATCGTCGCGGCGAGCGGGCCGGCGAAGAGGGTGGCCAGGTCGAGGACGCGGAGGCCCGTGAGGGGGGCTGCGGGGGTGGAGGGTGAGGTGGGGGTGGGTGTCATGGGTGGGGAGTCTCCAACTGGGTGAGGGAGCTGGTCAGTTGGGCGAGGGTGTCGAAGCCTGTGCCGTTGAAGTCCCCGACGGAGGTGGTGAGTCGGTTCTTCAGGGGGCTGGTCCAGCGGTCGGGGAGGGCGGCGGGGGAGCCCGCGAGGAGCGCGGCGATGCTTCCGGCGGTCGCGCCGTTGGAGTCGGTGTCCCAACCGCCGGACACGGCACGGCAGATGGAGCCCGTGAAGTCGCCGTCGGCGTGGGTGAGGGCCGCGGCGATCAGGGCGGTGTTGGGGATGGCGTGGACCCAGTGGTAGGTGGACGCGTGGGTGGCGTGGAGTTCGTCGACGACGGTGGTGAAGTCGCGGTGGGATGCGGCCAGTTGGATGCCGTGAGTGACGGCCTTGGCGAGACGTGAGCGTGGCGGGACCACGGTCAGGCCGGTGCGCAGACAGCTGTGGATGTCGTGGGTGCCGGTGGCGGCCCGGGCGATGGTGGCCGCCGTGAACATCGCCGCGTAGACGCCGTTGGCGGTGTGGGTGAGGGTCGCGTCGCGATACGCCTGTTCGGCGGCGGTGGCCGGGTCGCCGGGGTTGGTCCAGCCGTGGACGTCGGCGCGGATCAGGGCGCCGATCCATTCGCGGAACGGATTGCGATGGCGGGCGGTGAACGGGGGTTCGAGGCCGGAGAGGAGGTTTCGGTAGGCGATGCGTTCGGCCGTGAAGGTGCGGCCTGCGGGGAGTTCGTCGAGCCAGAGTTTCGCTACGTCCGTGGTGGTGAAGTGGGGGCCGTGGCGTTGGAGCAGGAGGAGGTTGAGGAGGGGGTAGTTGAGGTCGTCGTCCTCGGGCATGCCGTCGATGTTCTCCGCGAGGGAGGTTGTCGCCGAGCGGCGGTTCCAGGGGTGGGTTTTGGTCAGCTCCTCGGGGAGGCCTCTGGCGGTGAACCAGGTGTTCAGGGGCCAGTTGCCGGTGGACTGGGCGAGTTGGCGGATGGCGGTGAGGGGGAGTTTTTCGACGGGTTTGCCGAGGAGGCAGCCTGCGGCTCTGCCCAGCCAGGCTGCTTCGAGGCGGAGCCGGAGTCGAGCCGGCGTCGGGGCCGGCGTCGAGGGTGGTGTCGGGGGTGGCGTCGAGGGTGGGTCGCTCGACGGCGCTTGCCGGGTGCCGCCTGCGCCCACCCGTGCCGCCCCAGCGGCACGACTGCCCGCAGGCGCAGCCGGCTGGGTGGGCCAGTTGGGGCAGAGGGTGCGAATTTGGGGGAGGGGGGTTGGTTCGTTGTCTGTCAGGCTGCTGGGGAGGTCTGCCAGTTCGTCAAGGAGGTCTTCTGCCAGCAGTCGCAGGTAGCGGGAGACCTTGGCGGATGACGCGCCCGCACTGGGCGGGGCCTCCGGGCCGCCCGCCGCTCGCCAGCGGGCGGCGATTCTGCCGGGCTCGCGGCCGTCCTGGGCCGCCTGGCGCAGCTCATGGCCGATCAGGTCCTCCGGCTGGACCCAGGTCAGTCGGAGCATCCCGGGCTCCTGAGCTGGGCGAACGCCCTCTCGTGGGAACGACGTCGGTCGACGTCCCGTTCGAAGATCTCCCGCGTCACCTCGGTCAGCGTCCGGGCCGGTTCCCACAGGTCGAGGCGGCTCGCCTCGGCGACCGTCTTCGACCAGTCGGACGGCACCTCGGAGCCCAGCGCGCCGGCGAGCGCCCCGGCCATCGTGGCGATCGAGTCGCAGTCACGGCCGTAGTTCACCGAACCCAGCACCGCGTGCCGGTAGTCGCCGCCCGACACCACCAACATGCCCAGTGCCACCGGGAGTTCCTCGATCGCGTGCAGCCGCGACGGGCGGCGGGCGCCCAGCGACGGGCTGCGGTAGTCCGCGCCGACCGTGTCGTACGGAGCCACCGCCTCCCGCAGTGGCCGAAGCGCCGACTCGAAGTCCGAGTAGCGGGACGCCACTTCGCACACTGTCTCGATCGCCGCCCGAGTGCCGTCCTTGGCCAGGGAGAGGCATGCGCCGATCACCGAGTCGGGGGTCGCGCCCGGGACACACGCCGCCGACACCGCCGCCGCGAAGACCGCCGCCGCCTCCCTGCCGTACGAGGACTGGTGGGCGCCCGCGACATCGGCGGCCTCGGTGTACGCGCCCGCCGGGTTGGCCGCGTTGACCAGGCCGACCGGGGCCATGTACATCGCCGCACCGCAGTTGACGATGTTGCCCACGCCCGCCTCGCGGGGGTCGATGTGCCCGTAGTGGAGCCGGGCCACGAGCCATTTCTCCGCCAGGAAGACGCGTTGGAGGGGGAGCGCCTCGGCCTCCAGCTCGGGGATCCAGCGCGGGTTCGTCATCAGGTCCGGGACCAGGTGGTCGGCGATCGCGTACGCGTCCAGGTGGTCGCGGACCTGCGCGTACACCCGTACCAGCGCATGGGTCATCAAGGTGTCGTCGGTGACGTGGCCGTCGCCCTTGTGGTACGGGGCGATCGGGCGGGCGGTGCGCCAGGCGTCGCCGTTCCAGGGGCCGACGATGCCGTGGACGCGGCCCGCGTGGCGTTCGAGGATCTGCTCCGGGGTGTAGCCCTCGACGGGTCCGCCGAGCGCGTCGCCGACGGCCGCGCCGACCAGGGCGCCGGTGATCCGCTCGTCCAGGCCCGCCAGTTGGGCTTCCGCTCGGCCGCCACCTTGTTGGCTTTCTTCTGTTTTGGGTGTCATGTCGCGAATCATCCTCCAGGGGTGACCCGTTGTGTCGCTTCCAGCAGTTCGGCGAGTTCCACGAGGTCGGTGCCGGTGAGCCGGGGCAGGGCGCAGCCGGAGAGGGTGCGGCAGGCGTCGCGCCAGGCCGCCGGGATCGCGGCGCCGCCGCCGAGCGCGCCGGTGAGGGCGCCCGCGAGGGCGGGTGCCGAGTCCGCCACCCGTGACAGACACGCCGCCGCCGGGACCGCCTCGGCGAGCCGGCCGTGTGCGGCGGTGGCCAGCGCGAGGGCGACCGGGACGGTCTCGGCCGCGGCGATGCCGTAGCTGTAGACGTGGTCCACGATCTGGTGCTCCAGGAGCGGGACCAGGGCGAACGCGCTGTCCGTGTCGTGGGCGAGCTTCAGCGCGTGGCGGGTGTTGCGGCCGATCTCGGTGGACTCCGGGAGTTCCGCCAGCGCGGCCGTCACGCAGGCCTCGACCTCCTCGCCGACCAGGGCGAGCGAGAGCGCCGCCGCCATCGCGCGGGCGCCGTGCACGCCGTCGCCGTCCTGGGTGTAGCGGGCGTCGAACTCCGCCAGTTCGGCGGCGAGTCGGGGGTCGCCCGGGTGGGCCGCCGCCAGTACACAGGCCCGTACGCAGGCCGCGTCGTCGAAGAAGTGGGGGTTGTCGTGGCCGGTGGCGGGTGGGCGCAGGCCGGCGGCGAGGTTGCCGAGGCCGGCCCGTACGGAGATACGGGCGCGCAGGGGGAGTACCGCCGACTCCACCTCGGGGGCGCGTTCCGCGGCGGCCGCCACCTCGCTGGCGACCGCGTTCCAGGACAGGTCGATGGCGGCTCGCGCCCGGCGTTCCCTGCTGAGGTCGCCCAGGACGCCGTCGTCGCCTGCCCGTAGCAGGGCCTCGGCCGCGAAGGCCGCCCACTCGGCGTCGTCGGAGGGGCCGAGGCGGAGGGGTTCCGGGGGCTGGTTGAGGGCGATGGGGACGGGGAGGGTGGTGGTCGCGTTCTGTTCGGCGAAGGTGTCGAGTTCGCGGGTGAGGCGGCGGGTCCAGTCGGGCATGCGGGCGGCTCTGTGGCGGGCGGCGGGCCATCCGGCGGCGTCGCCTGCGGCTAGGCCTAGCAGTAGGCCCTCGATGCGGTTGGTGGTCATGGGTGGACCTCGGCTTCGGGGTGGGGGGTGGGTTTTCTCGCCCCCGCCGCCCCTACCCGTCCCATCCCGGGGGGGGGGGGGGGGCCGCCCCCCCCCCCGCGCCCCCCCCCCCCCCCCCCGGGCCGCCCGCCCCCCCCCCCGACGGACGCGGCGGGCGGGCGGGCGCGCCGCGCCCGCCCGCGCC
>NZ_JBEYVP010000034.1:0-125298 GCF_040644035.1 Streptomyces sp. NPDC047042
CGCCCCTACCCGTCCCATCCCGTTCCTGGGGGCTGCCGCCCCCAGACCCCCGCTACGGCCCTGGACGGGCCTTGTCCTCAAACGCCGGACGGGCTGGAAATGCGGGCCGGGATTTCTTCTCCGGGTCGGTCACAGCGCCTGTGGGTACGAGAAGACGCGGTTCGGGTCGTACTGGTGCTTCAGTTGGGTCAGGCGGGTTGCCGCCGGTCCGTAGTACGCCTTTCGCCAGTTTCTCAGGGTGGGGTCCGTGTAGTTCTGGTACGCGGCTCCCGAGGCGTACGGGGACATCGCGTTGTGGGTCGATGTCAGCCAGGACTGGGCCGCTGTGCCCGGCGTTCCGGCGCGCCAGGACGCGATGTACTGGGCCAGCATCCTGCTGCGCCGGTGGACGAATGCCGTCGCCGTCGGTGAGACCCGGTTCACCGCGCCCCCCAGGGCCGTGAACGCGATGCTGCCCGAGCCGCCCCTGACCTGTGTCATTCGGGAGAGCAGCGTCTGGATGCCTGCGGGGGAGAGGGAGCGGTCGAAGAAGTCCGAGCGGGCCGCGTAGGTTTCGCGGCCCAGCGCGCCCTGGGGGGAGCGGCCCGGTGTGCGGCCCGGCAGGTGGCACTGCGCGTCCGTCGCGAAGGACGAGCAGCCCGCGTACACCTCCATCGCCTCCTCGTACGAGCGGCGTTTGAGGGAGACGCTGCTTGCCGGTGCGCCGATTCTGTCCGCCAGGCGGTCCACCGCGTTCTGCAGCTCCCGGTAGGTGCCGAGCGAGAACGCCGAGATGGAGATCGTGGGGGTGCCGCCCGCCGCGTTCGCCACGTGCAGGGCCGACCAGATCTCGTCCGGCTGCGTCGGGCCCCACTCCTGCCAGGCCTTCATGACCGCCGCCGCCTTCCGCCACGGCCAGGACATGTACGCCGCGACCGCCTGCGGCGCCGGGTGGGTGCGGAAGTGGAGTTCCGTGACGATGCCGAAGTTGCCGTTGCCCGCGCCTCGCAGGGCCCAGAAGAGGTCTTTGTTCGTTGTGGCGTTCGCCGTGAGTTGGCGGCCGTCCGCTGTGATCAGAGTGGCCTGGGTGAGGCTGTCGCAGGTCAGGCCGTAGGCCCGGGACACCACTCCGTGGCCGCCGCCCAGCGTCAGGCCCGAGACTCCCACCGTGGGGCACGAGCCCGCCGGGATCGTGACGCCCTTCGCCGTCAGGGCTCGGTAGACGTCGATCAGTTTCGAGCCCGCTCCCACGACCGCTGTGCCGCCGGCCGCTCGCACGCGGTTCAGCTTCGACACGTCGACGATCAGGCGGCCGTTGCCCGAGGACCAGCCCGCGTACGAGTGGCCGCCGTTGCGGATCGCCACGGGGACGGAGTGGGCGCGGGCGTAGGAGAGGACCGTACGGATGTCGTCGGCGTGGGCCACGTACGCCACCGCGGCCGGCTTCAGGCTGTCGAAGCGGGTGTTGTAGAGCTGGCGGGCCGCCGCCCAGGAGGCGTCCCCGGGGCGGATCAGCGGGCCGTCGAGGTCGCGGGCGAGGGCCGTCCAGTTGGCGGGGGAGGAGGCGCTCGTCGTGGTGAGGGGTGTGGTGGCAGGGGGTGTGGTGGGGGCTGCCTCGGCTTTCGCCTCTGCCTTCGGGTTTGTGCATGCCGCTGTCGTCATCGCCGTCAGGGCGGCCGCCGCGCCGCCTCCTATGAACGTACGCCGCTGCATGGTGCTCCTCGATGTCACAGGTGCTGGGCTTCTGGGGTCCCTCGGTTGCGCCCTTGCCGCTCCCGTCGAACGAGACGGGTTCCATGCATCGTTAGTTCCATGTGGGTTCCATGTGGGTCCACGCGGGTTCCGCTGCCGCTGCGTTTGCGGGAGGGAGGGGATGGAGGTATTCCGGGCTTGTACAGCAGGAGACGCACGGGCGGGGCTGTTCTGCCGGTCGGGACCCACACGTGCCCTCCCCGTGAGCGTTCCGTGACCTCACCGCACCGACCGCAGGGGTTCACCCGCCGTTCACCCGCGCCCGTAGGCGGCTTCACCTGATCTGCCTACTTTCGGCCTTACCGGTGCTGCGTGTGCCCACCCGGGCGCCCCGGCTCCGCCCCTACTTCGCGACCTCGCACGCCGCCGGATTCAGGACGGCGGCTCCTGGAAGGAAACACCCGACAGTGAAGCTTCAGCGCATGAACCGGCGGGCCCTCACCCTCGGTGCTCTCGCCGTCTCCGGCGCCCTGGCCCTCACGGCGTGCGGCTCCGACGACACCGGCACCGACAAGTCCGCCGGTGGCGGCGCCTCCACCGCGGCCAACAGCTCCATCAAGTGTGACGACGCCAAGGGCCAGCTGCTGGCCGACGGCTCCTCCGCGCAGAAGAACGCGATCGACGCCTGGGTCAAGGCCTTCACGGCCGCCTGCCCCGGTGTGCAGATCAACTACAAGGGTGGCGGCTCCGGCGCCGGTGTCACCGCGTTCACGCAGGGCACGGTCGCCTTCGCCGGTTCCGACTCGGCGCTGAAGCCCGAGGACGTCGAGGCCTCCAAGAAGGTCTGCACCGGCGGCACGGGCATCGACCTCCCGGCGGTCGGCGGAGCCATCGCGCTCGCCTACAACCTCCCGGGCGTCGACAACCTCGTCCTGGACGCGCCGACCCTCGCGAAGATCTTCGACAGCAAGATCAGCAAGTGGGACGACCCGGCGATCAAGGCGCTGAACCCGGGCGCGACGCTGCCCAGCACCAAGATCCAGGCGTTCCACCGCTCCGAGGACTCCGGCACCACGGACAACCTCACCAAGTACCTGATCGCCACCACCCCCGAGAACTGGAAGTACGAGGGCGGCAAGGCCTGGCAGGCCAAGGGCGGCCAGGCGGCCTCCGGTTCGTCAGGCATCGCGGCGCAGGTCAAGCAGACCGCCGGCGCGATCGGCTACATGGAGCTGTCGTACGCCAAGGACCTGTCCACGGTGGCCGTGGCGACCGGCGCCAGCGCCCCGGTCAAGCCGTCCTCCGACTCCGCCACCAAGGCCATCGCGGCCGCCCAGGTGGTCGGCACCGGCAGCGACCTGTCGCTGAAGCTGGACTACAAGACCAAGGCCGAGGGCGCGTACCCGATCACCCTGGTCACGTACGAGATCGCCTGTGACAAGGGCAACAAGGCGGACACCCTGCCCGCCACGAAGGCCTTCCTGCGCTACATCACCAGCGAAGAGGGCCAGGGAATCCTGAGCGGGATCGACTACGCGCCGATCCCCGCCGACATCATCGCCAAGGTTCGGACCACCGTCGAGAGCCTGGCCTGATCTGAGAGTGCGGTCGGGTTCCGCCGTAGGCCACCGCCGCCGACGGAACCCGCCCGCACCGTCCGGTGCACCGCCGCCAGGAGCCGCATCCCCGGGTGCGGCACCGCAGACCGGAGAACCCGATGGACACAACCACCAAGAACCCAGAGACCACCCCACCCGCAGCGCCCCAGTCCCCCACGGCCGAGGAGAAGCGCGCCGCTCGCGGCGCCACCCGTCTCGGTGACCGGATCTTCCTCGGTCTCTCCCGGGGTTCGGGCATCCTGCTGCTGGCGATCATGGCCGCGATCGCGATCTTCCTGACCTATCGCGCGGTCCTCGCCATCAGCAAGGACGAGGGCAACTTCCTCACCACCTTCGAGTGGAACGCCAACCTCAACCCGCCGGTGTTCGGCATAGCCGTCCTGGCCTTCGGCACGGTGGTCTCCTCGATCATCGCCATGGCCATCGCCGTCCCGGTCGCCGTCGCCATCGCGCTGTTCCTCACGCACTACGCCCCGCGCAAGCTGAGCGGTCCCATCGCGTACGTGATCGACCTGCTCGCCGCCGTACCGTCCATCGTGTACGGCCTGTGGGGCGCCCTGGTCCTCGTACCGCACATGAACGGCCTCTTCGGCTGGCTCAACGACTACCTCGGCTGGACCGGCGTCTTCTCCTGGGAAGAGGGCGCGCCCCGCTCGATGCTGACCGTGGGCATCCTGCTCGCGATCATGATCCTCCCCGTCATCACGAACGTCAGCCGTGAGGTCTTCCGGCAGACCCCCCGGATGAACGAGGAGGCCGCGCTGGCCCTCGGTGCCACCCGCTGGGAGGTCATCCGCATGGCGGTGCTGCCCTTCGGCCGCTCCGGTGTGATCTCCGCGTCGATGCTCGGCCTCGGCCGCGCGCTCGGCGAGACGATGGCCGTCGCCACCGTCCTGTCCCCGAGCTTCCTCATCCAGACCAGCCTGCTCGACCCGGGCGGCGGCACCTTCGCGCAGAACATCGCCGCCAAGTTCGGCGAGGCCACGGAGTACGGCCGTGACGCGCTCATCGCCTCCGGTCTGGTCCTGTTCGTCATCACTCTGGTGGTCAACGGCGCCGCCCGCGCGATCATCGCCCGCCGCGCCGAGTACTCGGGGGCCAACGCATGAGCACCGTCGTAGCCGACAAGCGCCCCAGCTCCCTGCAGGGCGCCAGGCTCCCCAAGTGGTTCCCGTGGGCGCTGGCCGGTGCCTCCGTCGCGCTCGGGATCGGCATCAGCGCCGCCGCCGGCCTGGAGAGCAGCGTCCAGTGGGGGCTGATCGCCGCGATCCTCTTCGTCGTCGGTACGTACGTCATCGCCACGCGCGTCGAGGGCAAGCGTCAGGCCAAGGACCGCATCGCGACCTCGCTGGTCTGGGTGGCCTTCCTGCTCGCCCTCGTGCCGCTGGTCTCCCTGCTGTGGACGACCGTCTCGCGCGGTGTGAAGGTCCTCGACGTCTTCTTCCTGACCCACTCCATGGGCGTCGTCGCCGACAGCGAGCCCGGCGGTGGCATCTACCACGCCATCATCGGCAGCCTCGAGCAGGTCGGCCTGGCCACCGCGATCGGCGCGCCGATCGGCGTGCTCACCGCGATCTACCTGGTGGAGTACGGGCGCGGCGCGCTGGCCAAGGCGGTCACGTTCTTCGTGGACGTCATGACCGGTATCCCGTCGATCGTCGCGGGTCTGTTCATCCTGAGCCTCATGCTGCAGTTCGACATGCAGCCGTTCGGCTTCGCCGGCTCGCTGGCCCTGGCCATCCTGATGATGCCGGTGGTCGTCCGTTCGACGGAGGAGATGCTGAAGCTCGTACCGAACGAGCTGCGTGAGGCGTCCCTCGCGCTCGGCATCCCGAAGTGGCGCACCATCCTGAAGGTGGTCCTGCCGACCGCCATCGGCGGCATCACCACCGGCGTCATGCTGGCCGTCGCCCGTATCGCGGGCGAGACGGCACCGGTGCTGCTGCTGGTCTTCGGCAACCCCTTCATCAACAACAACCCCTTCGAGGGTGCGCAGGCCTCGCTGCCGCTGTACATCTATCAGCAGTACGCGAACAGTGGTGGTGCGGAAGCGGCGTACGACCGTGCCTGGGCGGCGTCGCTCACGCTGATCGCCTTCGTGATGATCCTCAACCTCGGAGCTCGCGCCATCGCCCGCTGGAAGGCTCCGAAGACAGGTCGCTGACGCGGCCGTACGACAGCGACCTCGCGTCGGCCAGGTGGCCGGCCGCCCCTCGAAAGAAGCAGTGATACCCATGGCCAAGCGAATCGACGTAAGCGGCCTCAGCGCCTACTACGGCTCCTTCCGCGCGATCGAGGACATCTCGATGACGGTCGAGCCGCGCTCGGTGACGGCCTTCATCGGCCCCTCCGGCTGCGGCAAGTCCACCTTCCTGCGCACCCTGAACCGCATGCACGAGGTCACGCCCGGCGGGCGCGTCGACGGCAAGGTCATGCTCGACGACGAGAACCTGTACGGCGCCGGGGTCGACCCGGTGGCGGTACGGCGTGAGGTCGGCATGGTCTTCCAGCGGCCGAACCCCTTCCCGACGATGTCGGTCTACGACAACGTGGCGGCGGGGCTGCGGCTGAACGGCTCGTACAAGAAGTCCGAGCTGAACGACATCGTGGAGAAGTCGCTCAAGGGCGCGAACCTCTGGAACGAGGTCAAGGACCGGCTGAACAAGCCCGGTTCGGGGCTGTCGGGCGGTCAGCAGCAGCGGTTGTGCATCGCGCGGGCGATCGCCGTGGAGCCGAAGGTGCTGTTGATGGACGAGCCGTGCTCGGCCCTCGACCCGATCTCGACGCTCGCCATCGAGGACCTGATCGGTGAGCTGAAGGAACGGTTCACGATTGTCATCGTGACGCACAACATGCAGCAGGCGGCGCGGGTTTCGGATCGTACGGCGTTCTTCAACCTTGCGGCGGTCGGGCAGCCGGGGAAGTTGATCGAGATCGACGAGACTGAGCGGATCTTCTCGAATCCGTCTGTGCAGGCTACTGAGGACTACATCTCTGGGCGCTTCGGCTGAGCCGAGGGGCTGTGTACGTCCTCTCCGTACCCCTCGCGGTGCTGCATGGCGGTGCCACCGTGAGGTCGAATAGGCCCGCCCCCGGAGCTTCCTTCCGGGGGCGGGCCCGTTTTGCTCGCCCCCGCCGCCCCTACCCGTCCCATCCTGTCCCTGGGGGCTGCGCCCCCAGACCCCCCACCGGCCCTGAACGGGCCTTGTCCTCAAACGCCGGACGGGCTGGAGATGCGGGCGTAGATGCCGTAAACGGGTGGGTGGGTGGGAAAAGTAGTTACAGGAACGCCAGCCACACGATCCCGTAGCCGGCGGCAGCCACCACCGCCGCGGCCGGCATGGTGATGAACCAGCCCAGGACGATGTTCTTGGCGATCCCCCACCGCACCGCCTTCACCCTCTTCGTCGCGCCCACGCCCATGATCGCGGACGTGATCACGTGAGTCGTGGAGACCGGGGCCTTGAAGAGGTACGCCGTCGTGAACATGATCGACGCGCCCGTGGTCTCCGCGGCGAAGCCCTGGGGCGGGTCGAGTTCGATGATCTTGCGGCCAAGCGTGCGCATGATGCGCCAGCCGCCCGCGTACGTGCCCAGCGACAGCATCACCGCGCAGGCGATCTTGACCCAGACCGGGATCGGGTCGCCGTAGTCCTCGACGTCCGCGATGACCAGGGCCATCACCACGATGCCCATCGTCTTCTGGGCGTCCTGGAGGCCGTGGCCCAGGGCCATGCCCGCCGCGGACACCGTCTGGGCGATACGGAAACCGCGCTTCGCCTTGTGCGGGTTGGCGCGTCGGAAGATCCACAGGATCGCCGTCATCACCAGGTAGCCGGCCACCAGGCCCACCAGCGGAGAGACGAACATCGGGATGACGACCTTCTCCATGACGCCGTCCCAGTAGACCTTCGTGCCGCCCGCCAGTGCCGCCCCCACCATGCCGCCGAACAGCGCGTGCGAGGAGGACGAGGGAAGGCCGAAGTACCAGGTGATCAGGTTCCAGGTGATCGCGCCGACCAGCGCGGCGAACAGGATCGCCATGCCCGAGGAACCCTCGGGCGTCTCGATCAGGCCCTCGCTGACCGTCTTGGCGACGCCGCTGCCCAGGAACGCGCCCGCCAGGTTCATCACCGCGGCCATCGCCAGTGCCGCGCGGGGCGTCAGGGCACGGGTGGACACGGATGTGGCGATCGCGTTCGCCGAGTCGTGGAAGCCGTTCGTGTACGTGAATCCGAGCGCGACACCGATGGTCACGATCAGTGCGAAGGTGTCCATGAAGGGGTCAGGACTCCTTGACGGCGATGGTCTCCACCGTGTTCGCCACATGCTCGAAGGCGTCGGCCGCCTCCTCCAGCACGTCCACGATCTGCTTGAGCTTCAGCACCTCGATCGCGTCGTACTTGCCGTTGAACAGGTGGGCGAGGAGCTTGCGGTGGATCTGGTCCGCCTGGTTCTCCAGCCGGTTCACCTCGATCCAGTACTCCGTGAGGTTCTCCATCGTGCGGAGGTTCGGCATCGCCTCCGCCGTCAGTTCCGCCGCCCGCGCCAGGACCTCGATCTGCTGGTCGACGCCCTTGGGCAGCTCCTCCACGTTGTAGAGGACCACCAGGTCGACGGCCTCCTCCATGAAGTCCATGATGTCGTCGAGCAGCGAGGCGAGGTTGTAGATGTCCTCGCGGTCGAACGGTGTGATGAACGAGGAGTTCAGCTGGTGGAAGATCGCGTGGGTGGCGTCGTCGCCGGCGTGTTCCGCGGCCCGCATACGCTCTGCGATCTCGGCCCGGCCGGAGGCGTCCGCCCCGAGCAGTTCCATGAGGAGTCGCGAGCCCGTGACGATGTTGTCCGCGGATGCGGCGAACATGTCATAGAAGCTCGTCTCCCTGGGGGTCAGACGAAATCGCACGTGAGGTCCTCGGAGTCCTTCGAAATCGGTCAGGCTGATGCTAGGCGCAACATCCGGCCACGGCTATCGGGTCGGTCCCCAGTGTCGCCCATCGGACAGAGTGGACTGCACAGTGGTCTATACCCGGCCCTATACCCAGGAAAGTTGGTTACCATATACCCGGCAGGGGTATAAGGGGAGTTTTGGTTCCGATGCGGGTCCGCTGTGGGTCCGACGTGGTTCCGATGTTTGTCCCAACGGGAGGATGCGATGACGACCACCGAGGCCGGAGCGGAGACGCCCGACGTCGTGACCGATCATGACCGGGGTGTGCACGGGTACCACAAGCAGAAGGACGAGCATCTGAAGCGGCTGCGCCGCATCGAGGGCCAGATCCGGGGGCTCCAGCGGATGGTCGACGAGGACGTCTACTGCATCGACATACTCACGCAGGTCTCCGCCTCCACCAAGGCCCTGCAGTCCTTCGCGCTCCAGCTCCTCGAGGAGCACCTGCGGCACTGCGTCGCGGACGCGGCCCTCAAGGGCGGTACGGAGATCGACGCGAAGGTGGAGGAGGCGACCAAGGCGATCGGCCGGCTGCTGCGTACCTGACTGAGGCTGTCTGACCGGCTGCCCCGTCCCCTACGGCGGTTTTCAGCCAGCCGATCGGACCTTGCGTCCCTCGCGTTCCTCCGCCACCCTCAGCACCGCGTCGATGCTCTCCAGGCTGAGCCGCTCCTCGCCGGCCGCCGAGGCCGCGATGATCAGGTCTCCGCACAGTTCGATCTCGGCGAGGGCCACGTGGTCCTGAACTGCCGTACCGCCGACCTGAGCCACGTGCGTCACCTCTTCTCTGCCGTAACCGCTTCCTAGAGTAGGTAGCGCTCTACGCACCGCGCATGGCACGGACGGGCTAGTCCTTGCGCTGTGGCGGACGCAGGGGCGGGCCGCCGGGTTGCTCGCCCCTCACTGTTCGGCGATCCGGCCCGCGTAGATGTCCGCCGGCCGTGGCAGCCGTACGTGCACGGGGGTCCCGAAATCGAACAGCAGCGTCGTCGAGGCGACCGCGACCGTGCTCCGCTGCCCGCCGAGTCCGTTGACGAAGCTGAACCGGTGCAGGAGCTTGCGGATACGGCCCTGGTCGTCGAGGTAGGCGTCGAAGGGGACCCTCGCCGTGGCGAACCCTTTCGCCGCCGCTCCCAACGGCCCCTTGTTGCCCGGCGAGGCGTTCTGCGCGGCCACGGCGAGGTCGGCGGTGCCCCGGTAGTGCCGTACGTCCGTGTCGGCTACCCGGGTCCGGCCGACGTACGTCGCCTCGCGCGTCCCGCGCAGTACCTCGGCGGCGGCGAACGGGTCCGTGGCGCCGCCCGTCACCAGGTTGCCGTCGGTCATGGTCGCCGTGTCCACCCGTACCCACTTGTCGGCGGGGACGCCCGCCCCCCGGTTCTTCATGAACAGGGCGCCCGGGGCGAGGAGTTCGGTGATCGGGCGGTGCGGGCTGGCGCCCGCCGGGTCCTGGGGGAGCAGCACGCGCAGCCGGCCGAGCTGTTTCGTGTAGTCGTAGACACCCTCGCCCCGGATGGTGACCCGGGTGCCGCCGGTGGCCATCTCCATGGAGGTGGTGGTCCTCGAGGTGCCCGCGTCCACCAGGACCGTGGCCGCGCGGTGCAGGACGCGGACCGCGTCGCCCGCCGGGCGCGCGTCCTCGGTGACGCCGTCTGCGCCACCGCCGGCCGTGCAGCCGGTGGCGGAGATGGCGCAGATGGTGGCGCAGACAGTGGCGCTGATCAGGAAACCCGTTGGCGTGGCGGGAACACCGACCGCCCCGCCCGCTCGCCAGTCGCGCCGCCTGTCCATCGCCGCCCACCCCCAAGCCGGGCCGTCGGTCCACGGCCGTCGTCGTCGTTCCGGTTAACGAGGGGTGGGGGAGGTTGTCACGCGGATACCGGGATACCGGTGCTTTACCCGGGGGTGGGTACGGTTGAGGGTGTGGCGCAGCAGGACCGAAGCGAACAGTCCGATTTTCCCGAAGAGCACTCCGTTTCCATGGTGGAGCACGGGCCGTTCTGCTTCGCCAGATGCGTCTGCGGGTGGCGCGGGCCGGCCCGTCGGGCCCGCAGTCTGGCCCGGACGGACGGCAAGGGCCATGTGGACGACCTGCCCTAGGGACAGTCGTCCCCAACTAAGCCGTCGGCAGGGCCAGTAGTTCGTCGACGAGGTCCCTGTCGCGGGGCTGGGTCAGCCGGGCGCGGGCCGTTTCCGGGGGCAGCCACAGGATGCGGTCGACCTCGTCGTTCGGGACGAAGACGCCGGACGTCGCCTCCGCCGCCCAGTAACTCACCTGCTTGGGGCGGCCGTTGGCCTCGTAGTGGGACGTGGTCAGGCGAGCGCCGGGGGTGGCCTCGTAGCCCGTCTCCTCCTCGACCTCGCGCAGCGCGGCGGCGAGGGTCTCCTCGTCGCGCTTCAGCCGGCCCTTCGGGTGCGACCAGTCGTCGTACTTCGGCCGGTGGACGAGGCAGATCTCCAGGCCGCCGCCGTCCACGGGCGAGCGGCGCCACAGGACGCAGCCCGCGGCCAGTACCGGGCGTTCGTCGGGGTGTTCCGCTGTTTGGGTCACCTCGTGCTCATCGCCTTCTTCTCCCAGGACTGCTGGAACGCGAACCGTGCCGCCTCCACCTCGTGGCGCTGGTCGGCGTGGAGCACGCCGAGCGCGTACGCCGTCGCCGGGGCGATGCGCGGGGTGCGGGCCGCCGCTGCCGCCGCCGCGGCGGCCTCGGAGGCGTCCCGGTGCCGGTTGAGTGCCGCGCCGGCCGCCAGCATGCGTACGTCGACCCAGGCTTCGTCGCCCTCGATGACCTCGAGGGCGTAGCGGCGCAGGCGCAGGAGGAGGCGTACGTGGTGCCAGGGGGCGTCCTGGGGGTGGGGGGCCGGGTCGGCGGAGAGGCCGTGGATCAGGGCCTCGGCGTTGTAGGGGTGGCCGGCGGTGAGGAGTGGGAGGGCGGTCACGGCGTCGCAGAGGCGGTCGTGGGCCGCGAGGGCGAGGGGGCGGAGGTCGGTGGGGGTGGTGGGGGAGGCGGCGGCGGGGGTGAGGGGGACTTCGCTGGCCAGGACCGCGACGTTGTCGGCGACGGCGTGGAAGCGGGAGGAGCCGAGGGCCTGGAGGGCGGCGGAGTGGGCTCGGGTGCGGGCGAGGGTGAGTTGGCGTTCCAGCAGGGCGCCTGCCTTCGCGGCGCCCAGGGTCAGGTTGGCGCGGTCCGGTGGTGCGGCCGGGTGGGTCCGGGGGCCGCCGGTGGCGGGTTCCGCTTTCCGTGGGACGGGATCCGCCCCAGCGGAACGACTGCCCACAGCGGGGGCGGTGCGGCTGGCCGCAGCGGGGGCGGGGGCGGGTCGGCTGGGCACGGTGGTGGTCTGTTGGGTGGGGAGAGCAGGGGTTCCTGACAGGCGTTGCAGGGCCTGTAGGAGGCGGTTCAGGCGGGCCGCGTAGGCGTGTTCGCGCGCCAAGGTGCCTGAGAGCCAGGCCAGTTCGGGGTGCATCGCCTCCGCCCAGGTGGGGTCGAGGAGGGGGCGGAAGGTGTGGAGGGTGCCCGTGATGCGGCGGGCCGCGTGGCGCAGGGCGCGGGCCGCGTCCACGGGCTCCTCGCCCGGGGCGGCGGAGCCCGGGCCGGTCTCCCTGTGCAGGCGCAGGGCGCGGAGGAACTCCGTCGCCTGCGCGCGCAGGTAGTCCGCCAGGGCGTCCGCCGTCACGGGGCCGGCCGTCGTGGGGTCGGTCGGGTCAAGGTGTTGCTGGGCCACGCCTGCGCCTCCGGGCGTCAATGAGCATCTCCTGGACGTTCCGCAGTGGTTGGCCCTCGGAGTCCGTCGCGTGCCGGGTCCACTCGCCGTCCGGGCCCAGGTGCCAGGACTGCGTGGTGTCGGACATACCGGCTTCCAGCATCCGGCTGAGCGCGGCCCGGTGGGCCGGGTCCGTCACCCTGACGAGTGCCTCGATGCGGCGGTCGAGGTTGCGGTGCATCATGTCGGCGCTGCCGAACCACACTTCGGGCTCGCCGCCGTTGCCGAACGAGAAGACCCGGGAGTGTTCGAGGAAGCGCCCGAGGACCGACCGGACCCGGATGTTCTCGGACAGGCCCGGGACTCCCGGCCGTACGGCGCAGATGCCGCGCACCCAGACGTCGCACGGGACGCCTGCCTGGGAGGCCCGGTAGAGGGAGTCGATCAGCGCCTCGTCCACCATCGAGTTGACCTTGATGCGGACATAGGCGGGCCGTCCGGCACGGTGGTGCTGGACCTCCTTGTTGACCCGCGAGATCAGGCCGTCCCGGAGGGACTTGGGGGCCACCAGGAGGCGGCGGTAGGTCTCGCGGCGGGAGTAGCCGGACAGGCGGTTGAACAGGTCCGAGAGGTCCGCGCCGACCTGCTGGTCGGCCGTCAGCAGGCCCAGGTCCTCGTACAGTCGGGCCGTCTTGGGGTGGTAGTTGCCGGTGCCGACGTGGGAGTAGCGGCGCAGTGTGTCGCCCTCCTGGCGGACCACCAGGGACAGCTTGCAGTGGGTCTTCAGACCGACGAGGCCGTAGACGACGTGGCAGCCGGCCTCCTCCAGCTTGCGCGCCCACTTGATGTTGGCCTGCTCGTCGAAGCGGGCCTTGATCTCGACGAGGACGAGGACCTGCTTGCCCGCCTCGGCGGCCTCGATGAGGGCGTCCACGATCGGGGAGTCGCCGGAGGTCCGGTACAGGGTCTGCTTGATGGCGAGGACGTCGTCGTCGATCGCCGCCTGCTCCAGGAAGGCCTGGACGGACGTCGAGAAGCTGTCGTACGGGTGGTGCAGCAGGACGTCCCGTTCGCGCAGGGCGGCGAAGATGTCCGGCGCGGACGACGACTCGACCTCGGCCAGGTCACGGTGGGTGCCGGCGATGAACTTGGGGAACTTCAGCTCGGGCCGGTCGAGCGAGGAGATGCCGAACAGGCCGGTGAGGTCGAGCGGACCCGGCAGCGGGTACACCTCGGCCTCGGTGATCTTCAACTCCCGTACCAGCAGGTCGAGTACGTACCGGTCGATGGATTCCTCGACCTCCAGGCGCACCGGCGGCCCGAAGCGGCGCCGCATGAGTTCCTTCTCCAGGGCCTGGAGGAGGTTCTCGGCGTCGTCCTCCTCGACCTCGAGGTCCTCGTTGCGGGTGAGGCGGAAGGCGTGGTGCTCCAGGACCTCCATGCCGGGGAACAGCTCTTCGAGGTGCGCGGCGATGACGTCCTCGATGGGCACGTACCGGCTCGGGGAGGCCTCCAGGAAGCGGGACAGCAGCGGGGGCACCTTGACGCGCGCGAAGTGGCGGTGGCCGCTGACCGGGTTGCGGACGATCACCGCGAGGTTCAGGGAGAGGCCGGAGATGTACGGGAAGGGGTGCGCGGGGTCGACGGCCAGCGGGGTGAGGACCGGGAAGATCTGGTGGCGGAAGAGGGTGAACAGGCGGGCCTGCTCCTTCTCGGTGAGCTCGCTCCAGCGGACCAGGTGCACGCCCTCCTCGGCGAGCGCCGGGGCGACGTCCTCCTGGTAGCAGGCGGCGTGCCGCGCCATCAGCTCGCGGGAGCGGGCCCAGATCATCTCCAGCACCTCGCGGGGCTGGAGGCCGGACGCGGAACGGGTGGCCACGCCGGTGGCTATCCGGCGCTTCAGACCCGCCACCCGGACCATGAAGAACTCGTCAAGGTTGCTGGCGAAGATCGCCAGGAAGTTAGCCCGTTCGAGGAGGGGAGTATTGGGATCCTCGGCCAGTTCGAGCACCCGCTCGTTGAACGCGAGCCAGCTGCGCTCCCGGTCGAGGAAGCGGCCCTGCGGCAGCAGTTCGCCGTCGTAGGGTGCCTCCTCGTACTCGTCGAGGTCGGCGTCGATGTCGGGTTCCAGGTCGGAGACCACGGCCGAGACAGTGTGCGGGCGGTGGGACGTCAGAGAACCGACGGACGGCTGCGCGTGCTGTACCTGCGACTGGGCGTTTGGCTGGCTCATGACCCCATTGTTCCGCGCCCGGCCCTGGACCGGCGCGTCGGAACGCGCGAGAGGGAGCGCGGCGGGTGCGGAGAGGTCCGCTCCGGTCCCGTTAACGCCCTCTGGGGGCGGCGAAGGGCTGGGCACTGCGGGCGTCATTGGGTGAGCCTCGCAAGCCCGGCTGAATCACTGGTTACGGGGACATGACGTGCGGGATATCTGGGGGCGGCTCGCGGGGGTGGGAAGGGGGTGACGGGGGTGGGCCGGAAGTGCGTATGCCCCTTCTCCCCTGCGGAAGGGGCATACGCGGGTCGGGCGGGCCGGGGCTCAGGCCGTGCGGCGGCGCAGCACCCAGAAGGCGGCGGCTGTCGCGGCGGCGGCGAGGGCGAGGACGAGGCCGGTCTCCATGAGCTGGAGGGGCCAGAAGTGGGAGGCCGGGTGGTAGTCGCGGTAGAGGGTCACGCACTGCGACCGGCAGTCGATGCCCTCGATGCGCTTCCCGGTGGCCGTGATGCCGCCGTCCTCGACGACCATCCCGGTGTAGCCCGGGTCGCCCTCGCTGCTGGTGATGGTCTTGGCAGGCCACAGATAGGGACGCAGCGACGTGATCACGTACTGGAGGATCAGGAAGGCGAAGAAGGTGGCGCCGGACGCGGCCAGGGACCGTTGGACGAGCAGTCCCGTCAGGGCGCCGACCGCCAGGCCGAGCAGTGCGTACGCGGGGGCGAGGGTGCCGTTCGCCAGGTAGGTGCCGGCGTCGTGCCACTGCCGGGGACCCCTTCCACGGAACAGATCGGTGTACGCGCCCCACGCCAGGCGGTGCAGCAGTACCAGGACGAGCGTGCCCGTGGTGAGCAGGGCCGCTGGTACAGCGAGCTTGGCGGCGAGCCAGCGCGCCGGGGACACGGACTGGGTCCAGGCCAACTGGGCCGTACCGCTCTCCAGCTCGCGGCCGATGAGCGAGGTGCCTGCCCAGAGGGCGGTGAGCAGCGGTACGAAGTTGATCAGGCCCGTGCTGATGGTGTCGGCGGTGCCGTAGCGGGAGTACGCGGGGCCGTTGTAGTCGCAGCTGTCGCTGACGGCGTTGTCGAGGCAGCCCTTCCGGAAGAACTCGGCGGCGGCGGTGTCGGCCCCCTGGCCGTACATCCACAGCAGTGTCCCGCCGGCCACGGCGACCAGCAGCAGCCAGAACCACAGGGCCGAGCGGTGCAGGATCAGCAAGGCCCAGGGCAGGCCGTGGGGCCGAGTGCGCTGCGGTCTCGCCGGGGTCGCGAGTGCGGTCGTGGTGGTCATACGGCGGCTCCCGTGCGGCGTCTGAGGACGGCGAACGCGATCAGCGCGGCCACCGTCGCGAGGGCGAGGACGATGCCCGTCTCCACGAGCTGGAGGGGCCAGAAGTGGGACGGCGGGTGGTAGTCGCGGTGTTCGCCGAGACGCGCGCCCGTGGACGTGTACGAGCCCTCGCCGACCGGCATCCAGACCTCGGGCAGCTCGTCCGTGGACCTCTGGGTCTCGGCCGGCCACAGGTACGGACGCAGGGACAGGAGCTGCTGTACGACGATCCCGGCGCCGACGAGGGAGACGCCGAGCCCCGGCAGCGAGCGGCGCGTGACCATGCCCACCAGGGCGCCGAAGGCCAGGCCGAACAGCGGGTAGACGGTCGCGAGGACCCCGTTGGCGTTGAAGACGGGGTAGTCGAACCAGTGCCAACTGAACTCACGGAGTTCGGGATTGGCCGCCCACATCATGCGGTACAGGAGAGTGAGCGGGATCATCCCCGCGATGATCAGTACGGCGGGCACGGTCAGCTTGGCGGCGAGCCAGCGTGCCGGGGACACGGACTGGGTCCACGCCAGCCGTGCCGTGCCGTCCTCCAGCTCGCGGCCGATGAGCGAGCCGCCCGCCCACGCGGCGATCAGGATCGGGGCGAGGGCGATCATGCCGCCGGCGAGGGCGACGGTGTAGTCCCAGCGGGAGCCGGCGGGGCCCAGCATGTCGCAGCCGAGGTCGGGGGCACCGCCGTCACGGCAGCCCGAGCGCACCAGCTCGTCCATGGCCGCGTTCGCGCCGGGCCCGTACAGCCACAGGAGCACGCCGGCGGCCACGGCGACGTACATCAGCCAGAACCAGAGGGCGGAGCGGTGTACACGCAGGAGGGTCCAGGTGAGGCCGGTCGGCCGGAGGGCTCGCTGCCGCGCGGGTCGCGCGGGCTCTGTGAGGGCGGTGGCGGTCATACGGCGGCCTCCGCCGGCTCGTCCGCGTCGTCCGCGTCGAGGTGCAGGGCCGGGGCCTGCGGGGAGCGCAGGTGGGCGAGGACCAGTTCCTCCAGGGTGGGGGTGGCGCTCTGCCAGGTTCCGGCGAGGCGGCCCCCGGCGCGTATGAGGGCGGTGGTCTGGCGGCCCGTCGTACGGGACTCGACGACCGTGTGGCCGTCGAGGCCGGCGGCCGGGCCGGTGATCAGGGTGTGGGCGGCGAGCAGGTCGTCCAGCGGGCCGGCGAGGCGGACCTGGCCGGCGCCGAGGAGGAGGACGTGGTCGCAGGAGCCCTCCAGCTCGGCCACGACGTGCGAGGACATGACAACCGTGGTGCCGTTGTCGGCGGCGTCGGCCATCAGGGTGCCCATCAGCTCGTGCCGGGCGAGCGGGTCGAGGTCGGCCATCGGCTCGTCCAGGAGCAGCAGTTCGGGGCGCTTGCCGAGGGCGAGGGCGAGCGCGACCCGGGTGCGCTGACCGCCCGAGAGGGTGCGGATCTTGGCGTCGGGGTCAAGGGCGCCGTCGGCGACGACGCGTTCGGCGACGGCCTGGTCCCAGCGCCGAGGGTTGAGTTCCCGGCCCAGACGGAGGGTGTCCTCGACGGTGAGCTGGGGGTGCAGGGGCTTGTCCTGGGCGACGTACGCCATGCGCTCGCGCGCTGCCCCCGGGCTGGTGCCGAGGACGGTGAGCGTGCCCTCGGTGGGCCTGAGGAGGCCCGCCGCGTGGGCCAGCAGCGTGGACTTGCCGGCGCCGTTGGGCCCGACGACCGCGCAGACGCGCCCGGCTGGCAGCCGGAACGCGCACTCGCGCAGCGCCCAGCCCTTCCGCCGGCCGAACCGCTTGCCCAGTCCGGCCGCCTCCATGGCGGTGTCGCTCATCCCTGGTCCCCCTTGAAATGCGTGTCGAGTACGGATGTGAACAGCGCGGCCACGTCGTCCCGTTCGAGTCCCGCCTCGCGGGCCCGGCCGGCCCACTCGGCCAGTTCGGCGCCCAGGGGGGAGTCCGCCGGGGCGGCCCCCAGCGACTTGCGGACGAACGTGCCGAGGCCCCGCCGCGCCTCCACCAGGCCCTCGCGCTCCAGTTCGCGGTAGGCCTTCAGGACGGTGTTCGGATTGATGGCGGTGGCCTCCACGACCTCACGGGCCGTGGGCAGCTTGTCGCCGGGTTCCAACAGGCCCAGGCGCAGGGCCTGTTTGGTCTGCTGGACGATCTGCAGATAGGTGGCGACGCCGGTGCGTCTGTCGATGCGGTACTCGACCACTCGTACAACCACCCTTTCACTAATTGAGTAGTGAAAGGGTGGACCAAGAGAGGGGGCGGTGTCAAGATCACCGCCCCCGGAACGGGATTACCCCCCGTACGGGACTTGTGTCAGGACTCGGTGCGGTACATCAGGTCCGTCTCGTGGGTCTCGAAGCCCAGTCGCTCGTACAGGCTCACCGCCGCCGCGTTGTCCGCGTCGACGTACAGCATCGCCGTGGGCAGCCCGCGCTCCGCCAGATGGCGCAGGCCGATCGTGGTGAGCGCCCGGCCGAGGCCGCCGCCCTGGGCGTCCGGGCTCAGGCCGATGACGTACACCTCGCCGAGGCGCTCCGTCGCGTGCGTCTTCGTCCAGTGGAAGCCGATGAGTTCGCCCTCGCGGAAGGCGAGGAAGAAGCCCTCAGGGTCGAACCAGGACTCCGCCTTGCGGTCGTCGAGGTCGCGTTGGGTCAGCGAGCCCTGTTCGGGGTGGTGGGCGAAGGCGGCGGCGTTCACCGCGAGCCAGGCCGCGTCGTCCTCGCCGGGGACGAAGGTCCGTACCCTCACGTCCTCGGGGAGCTTCGGCTCCGGCAGCTCCAGGCCGGCCAACGGCCGCCGCAGTTGGCGCAGTTCGCGGAAGAGGGTGAGGCCGAGGACCTGGGCGAGATGCCGGGCGGCGGAGTGGCCGCCGTGCGCCCACACGCGCAGCCGCTTGCCGGAGGCGGCCAGCAGGGCCGAGCCGAGGGCGCGCCCGTGACCGTGTCCCCGGTGGGCCGGGTGGACGACCAGTTCGGCGGCCGGGGCCTCGACCGGGTCGGTGTCCTCCAGTTGGGCGTAGCCGACGAGTTCACCGCCCGCGCTCAGCAGGAAGTGCGACACGCCCGGGCGGGCGCCCCCGCGCAACTGCAGCCGCCCCTGCTCGGAAACCGCCTGCTGACCGTCGTTCCGGGAGGCTTCCGCGAGCAGTGCGAGAACGGCGTCCGCCTGCTCGGGGGCGAGGGCGGCCAGGGTGTCGATAGAACGAGACAGGCCGGAGGGGACAAGGGGCTCAGTGCCGTCGCTGGTCATGGCTACGAGGGTACGGCCTGCCCGATTCATGGTGAATCTCCCGGGGAGGCAACCGTTCCGTAACCCTCAACCCCTGTCGCGCTACGCGCGTTGACCCTAGGCTGCGCCGGGACGGGCTGAATTCTCACCCTCTTCTTAAGAGTTCACCCTCTTCTTATGTCTTCCTCACCTCGCGAACCTCAGGGGGGCACATGCCAGCCACACCCCAGCCGTACCACCGCCGCAGACGCCGTACGCGCGCGCTGATCGCCGGCGCCGCCGGGCTCGTCACGGTCGGCGCTCTCGCCGCCGCCGCTCTGCCGGCCAGCGCCGGCGACAGCTCGGCCAAGCCCGGCGGCCACAGCCACGGCAAGCCGAGCCGCTACCAGGACGTGCAGTTGCTGTCCTTCAACGACCTGCACGGCAACCTGGAGCCGCCGTCCGGCTCCTCCGGCCGGGTCACCGAGATCCAGGCGGACGGTACGACGAAGACGATCGACGCGGGCGGTGTCGAGTACCTCGCCACGCACCTGCGCGAGGCGCGCGGGGACAACCCGTACTCGATCACGGCGGCCGGCGGCGACATGGTCGGCGCCTCCCCGCTGATCTCGGGCCTCTTCCACGACGAGCCCACCATCGAGGCGCTCAACGGCCTCGACCTCGACGTCACTTCGGTCGGCAACCACGAGTTCGACGAGGGCGCCAGGGAACTGGCCCGCCTGCAGAACGGCGGCTGCCACCCCACCGACGGCTGCTACGTCAAGGGCAAGAAGTTCAAGGGCGCCGACTTCCCCTACCTCGCGGCGAACGTGCTCGACGCGAAGACCAAGAAGCCGATCCTCAAGCCCTACTGGGTGTGGAAGCACAACGGCGTCAAGATCGGCTTCATCGGCGTGACCCTGGAGGACACCCCCGGTGTCGTCTCCGCCGAGGGAGTGAAGGGCCTCAAGTTCAAGGACGAGGTCGAGACGATCAACAAGTACGCCAAGGAACTGGACAAGCAGGGCGTCAAGTCGGTCGTCGCGCTGATCCACGAGGGCGGTCTGCCGGCCTCCGGCTCGTACAACTACGACTGTGACGCGGCGGGCGCCGGCTCCGGGATCTCCGGTCCGATCGTCGACATCGCGAAGAACATCACCCCGAAGGTCGACGCGCTGGTCACCGGCCACACGCACGCCGCGTACGCCTGCACCATCCCGGACCCCTCGGGCAAGCCGCGCACGGTCACCTCGGCCGCGTCCTTCGGCCGCCTCTACACGGACACCACGCTGACGTACGACCGCTGGACGGGTGACATCGCCCGTACGGCCGTCCGCTCCGCGAACCACGTGGTCACCCGGACCGTCGCCAAGGCCCCGGACATGACCGACCTGATCAACCGCTGGAACACCCTCGCGGCGCCCATCGGCAACCGCGCCATCGGCTACATCTCCGGCGACATCCCCAGCACCGGCACCGAATCCCCGATGGGCGACCTCATCGCCGACGCGCAACTGGCGTACGGCAAGAAGCTCGACCCGGAGACCGACCTCGCGCTGATGAACCCGGGCGGTATCCGCGCGGGGCTCACCTTCGCGGCGAAGGGCGCCGAGGGCGACGGTGTCGTCACCTACGCCGAGGGCTTCACGGTCCAGCCGTTCTCCAACACGGTCAACCTCCAGAACTTCACCGGCGCCCAGCTGATCTCCGTACTCCAGGAGCAGGTGAGCGGTGGCAACACGGCCTCGCCGAAGGTGCTTCAGGTGTCCTCGGGGCTCACCTACACGCTCGACATGACGAAGACGGGCGCGGCTCGCGTGGTCGTCGACTCGGTCAAGCTGGGCGGAGTGGCGATCGACCCGGCCGCCACCTACCGCGTCGCGACGAACAGCTTCCTCGCGGGCGGCGGCGACGGCTTCCCGACGCTGGGCCAGGGCACGAACGACCTGGTCGGCGCGGACGACCTCGCGGCGCTGGCGGACTACCTGACCGCCAACTCCACGCCCACGACACCGATCGCGCCGCCGGCGGCGAAGCGGATCACGATCGTTCAGTAGCAGGGATTCCATAGCGGGTAAACGCAGTACGAAGGGCCCAAGGCTTGCGCCTTGGGCCCTTCGCGTTTCCGGGTCAGCCGGCCGTCGGGGTCCAGTCGCCCAGCCAGTCGGCGATCTCCTGGTTGGCCGCCTGGGCGTCGGTCAGGATCGGGCGGTCGCTGCTCGCGGCGCCCGCGCCCGCGCCGGTGTTCTTGTACTC
Source organism: Streptomyces sp. NPDC047042 (assembly GCF_040644035.1). Lineage (NCBI taxonomy): Bacteria > Bacillati > Actinomycetota > Actinomycetes > Kitasatosporales > Streptomycetaceae > Streptomyces > Streptomyces sp. NPDC047042. Next base: position 20,932 of record NZ_JBEYVP010000034.1, read on the forward strand.
GGCGAAGCGGTCTTCCTTCCAGGAGAAGCCGCCCATGTCCGACCAGGGGGTGGTCCTGATCGCCGCGCTCAGCGACGTGTTGCGGATCGTGGCCTGCGGGTCGAGGGTCGCGTCTCCGCCCGCGTGCCAGTTGCGGCCGAGGTAGAAGCTGCGGTCGGCGACGTCACCGTTCACCGTGGAGTTGGCGATGAGGATGCCCTTGCGGTTCGCGGCGGTGCTGGGAGCCACGACATAGCCCGCCGAAGTGCCGTTCCAGCGCTTCTTCAGGGTGATGACGGACTTGTCGATCACGGCGGTGGCCCGCCCGAAGATGAAGTCGGTGTTGCCGACGACGTACGAGTTGGTCATGTAGACGCGGCCCAGCTTGTCCTTGGACGGGGTGTCCACCAGCAGGGTGTCCTGGTCGCCGCTGACGATGACGCCGTCGAGGAACACCTTGTCGGCGGAGGTGCGCAGGGCGACCGCCTGCTGGGCGATGTCCTGGTGCGCGGCCTCGTCGAAGTCGTTGGAGATGGTCAGGTTGCGGGCCTGGAAGTCGTCCGCCTCGACGGCGACCGTGGCGCTGCCGCCGGTGCCGTACGTGCCGGAACCGTCGGGCTTCGGCGTACCCGACGCGTTGTTGAAGACGATTGTGGTGTCCTTGCGGCTGGCCCCGCTGCCCTGGATGGTGACGTGCGGCTTGTTGGAGGGGACCTTGACCAGCTCGCGGTACGTGCCCGGCTTGACCGAGATGACCACGCGGGAGGGGTTGTTCGCCGGTACGGCGTTCACCGCGGCCTGCACGGTCCGGTACTGGCCGGAACCGTCGGCGGCGACGGTGAGGGTCGTGGCGGCGGCGGACGTGGTGGTCGCGGTCCCGCTGGCCGTACTGGTCGCGGTCCCACTGGCCGCTTTCGCGACCGAACTGCGGGGACCCGCCCCGGACTTGAGCAGCGCCGGTACATCGGCCGCCTTGTCGAGCGTGTAGGCGTAGTACGTCTTCGGGTCCCAGGCCGCGCCCGAGCCCCCGCTCTCGTTCTTGCCCGTCGTCCCCGAGAAGACGTTGCCGCGCTGGACGAGGGTGGCGGTGGCGTCCCGGACGACGGGGTTGGTCATGCCCTGGAAGTACGAGTTCTCCAGGACCATGTTCGTCTTGCCGCGCGAGTAGTTGCCGTACGAGGACTTGATGGTGGTCCCCGCCTCGTCCTCCAGGTAGTTGTTGTAGAGGTGCGCGTGGGCCACGTTGTCGGTGGAGGGGTTGCGCTGCTCGGTCTCGCGGATCCAGTTGTGGTGGATCGTGATGTCGGCGGTGATGTTCTCGGTCCAGCCGATGCCGAAGGCCTTGTTCTCCTGGCTCAGCTTGTTCCAGGAGACGGTCAGGTAGGTGGTGTCCTTGCGGCTGTCGATGAGACCGTCGGCCATGTGCCGCAGATCGTTGTGGTCGATCCACACGTGGTGGGCGCCGTCCATCTGGATGGCGTCGAAGTCGTGTTCCTTGTCGTTCCAGACACCCTGGTAGGCGTCCCGGATGGTGAGGTTCCGGATAATGACGTTGTGGACGCCCTGCCCGAGGAAGAACCCGCCGCCGACGATGTGCCCGGAGGTCCCGGAGCCGATGATGGTCTTGTCGGAGGCGACCTTGATCTCCTTGCCGACCGGGTTCATGTCGATGGTGGCGGCGACGACGATGATGTACGGCTCGGCGGCGGTCGCGTACTTCTCCAGGTCGGCGAGCGTCTTCACGGTGACCGTCTGGCCGCCCCGGCCGCCGTAAGTCCCGTTCTGACCAAGGGCGTTGACGGACGCGAAGCCATTGGCGACGTCCGTGACACCGGCGAGCGCGGAGGAAGCGGCTTTGGCCGAGGTGGTTGCGGTGGCGGTGGCGGCGGAAGCCTTGGGCTGCGCATCCGCGCCGAACACCCCCAGGACACCTCCGTAGGCCATGGCCCCGGCGGAGGCGAGCGCCAGCGGGACACCGGCGAACAGGGCGGTCTTGCGGCGGCGGTGACGGTTGCCACTACGGCTGCGGCTGCCGGGCTTGCTGCGGGTTTCGCTCACGGCTGCTTCCGTTCGAGTGAGGGGTTAACTGGAGGGGGAACCACGTCACTTGGCAGTCGCCGCCGTGGGGGGAAAGGTTGCCGTGCCGAGAAGTCGAAGAACGGGGAGCGGAAAGGAAACGGAATGATCGGGACGGTGTTCCGTACGGCGGACGTGCCTGCGGGAGACAGATTCGACTACTGGCAGGAACTGGTCGGCCGGACGCGCTCCAGCGCGCTCGTCAGCGAGCACGCCGCCGAATTCTGGGCGGAGCAGCGGCTGTTGGAGCTGGGCCCGGTCGTCGTGAGCCAGCTGTCGTTCAAGCCGACGCGCTACCGGCGGACCGCGAAAATGGTGCGCCAGGCCGACCCCGAGTTCTACCACCTGACGCTGCTGATGGACGGCGGCCTGGCACTCGACCACGTCGGGCAGGCCAGCACGTTCACCGCACGTGACCTGCACCTGGCCGACAGCTCCCAGCCGTACGACGTCAGATCGGCGGACGACCGGCAGGGCGGACTCGTCACCGGCATGGCCGTGGACTTCCCCAAGTCGCTGCTGCCCCTGCCACCGCACCGCGTACGGGAGTTGCTGGGCCGGCGGCTGCCCGGCCAGGAGGGGGTCGGCGCACTCCTGGCGGACTTCGTCGTCGGCCTGGAACGCCAGTCCGGCACCCTGCAGCCCTCCGACGCGCCCCGCCTCGGCACGGTCGTCCTCGACCTCATGTCGGCCTGGTTCGCCCAACTCCTCGAAGCGGAAGCCGCGTTGTCACCGGAGAGCCGGGGCAGGGCGATGGCACAGCGCGTCCAGGACTTCATCCGGCAGAACCTGCACGACCCCGAACTGACCCCGCCCGTCATAGCCGCCGCCCACAACATCTCGCTCAGCTATCTGCACCGCATCTTCCAGCAGCAGACCCAGGGCGAACCGGTCGCCGCGTGGATCCGCCGCAGGCGGCTGGAAAACGCCCACCGGGACCTGTCGAACCCGGCCCTGCTCGGTACGCCGATCCACACGATCGCGGCCCGCTGGGGCTACCCCAGGGCCTCCGACTTCACCCGCGCGTTCCGATCGGCGTACGGGATCTCACCCCGGGACCACCGGCAGCGGACGTTGTCCGAAGTGAAGGCGGCTGGCCGGAAGTAGACGCAGTGCCAAGAAACTGTGCACCGGCTGCGAACGACAACAGCGTGGCGCCAGGGCATTGTTGTTCCCGCAACGGGGGAACACCTCGGACGCGGAGCTGACCGACCCGATCTGCTCAGCTCCGCGTCCGAGGAAACCCGGTATCACCGGTCACCGGTCATGACCGCTCAGGCTCCCCCGTCATCGCGTCCGGCGGCGGAACAGCCGCCCCCGGCAGCCGTACCGTGGCCACCGTGCCGCCGCCCGCCGCGCGGGCCAGCGTGACCTCACCGCCCGCCTGTTGCACCGTACGGGCCACGATGGACAGGCCCAGGCCGGAGCCCGGCAGTGCTCGTGCGCTCGGGGAGCGCCAGAAGCGGTCGAAGACGTGGGGGATCTCGTCGGCGGGGATTCCGGGGCCGTGGTCGCGGACCGTGAGGACACCGGACGTGAGCCCCACCTCGATCGTGCCGCCCTCGGGGCTGAACTTCACCGCGTTGTCCAGGATGTTGACCACCGCCCGCTCCAGCGCGGTGGGCTCCGCCCGGACGAACCAGGGCTGGATGTCCGCGGTGATCGTCAGCTCGGGGCCCCTCAGGCGGGCCCGGCGCAGCGCAGATTCGACGGTGTCCTGCAGGGAGACCACCTGGACGCGCTCTCCCTGCTGGCCCTCCGGCCGGGACAGCTCCTGCAAGTCGCCTATCAGGGCGGCCAGTTCGGTCATCTGCGCCTTCACCGAGGCGAGCAGCGCCTTGCGGTCGGCCTCGGGGATCGGGCGGCCCGTCTCCTCGCTGCGGGTGAGGAGTTCGATGTTGGTGCGGAGGGAGGTGAGGGGGGTGCGGAGTTCGTGACCGGCGTCGGCGATCAACTGCTGTTGCAGCTCACGGGAGTTGGCGAGAGCGGAGGTCATGGAGTTGAAGGAACGGGAGAGGCGGGCGACCTCGTCGTCACTCTCGTCCTCGACGGGGATACGAACGGTCAGGTCATCGGTACGGGCCACGTGCTCGACGGCCTCGGTGAGCTTGTCGACGGGCCGGAGGGCAGCACGGGCCACCGCGAGCCCGGCGGCGCCGGCGCCGAGCACTCCGACTCCGGAGACGAGAAGGAGGATCAGGGCAAGCTCGTTGAGAGTGGACTGGGTGCCGTGGAGGGGGGTCGCGACGAGGACGGCGACTCGCTGTCCGTCGGAGGAGTCCACGCCGAGGAACACCGACAGCACGCGTACGGAGTTGCCGTCCTCGTCGTTCCCGTTGCGGAAGATGTGCTGGCCGGACTCCGTCGCGTCCGTGATCAGGTCCCGGTCGCTGTCGGTCACCCGGACCGTGCCCTTGGAGAACGGGGTGACGCAGGGATCGCCCTTGACCTTGATGAGCTGGACGTAACTGTTCGGGACGGGCCCCCGGCTGTCGTTCTGCTGCGGGGTCTGGGAGCACTCGTTGAGCACCTGATTGAGGATGCCCGGCCTGTTCACCATCTGCTGCAGATCGTTGTTGACCTGCTCGTACAGTTTCCCCTGCACGATGAACCAACAGGCCACCGAGACCGCGCCCACCGCGAACGCCACCGCCGCGGCCACCAGCAACGCCAGCCGGGACCGGATCGGAAGGGACTGGTACCGGCGTACCACCCGGTTCATTCCGCGCCCCCCTGTCGAAGCACGTACCCCACGCCCCTCACCGTGTGGACCAGGCGCGGCTCGCCGCCCGCCTCCGTCTTGCGGCGCAGGTACATCACGTACACGTCGAGGGAGTTGGAGGACGGCTCGAAGTCGAAGCCCCAGACCGCCTTCAGGATCTGTTCCCGGGTGAGGACCTGGCGCGGGTGGGCCAGGAACATCTCCAGGAGGGTGAACTCCGTGCGGGTCAGTTCCACTGCCCGGCCGCCCCGCGTCACCTCGCGGGTCGCGAGGTCCATGCGCAGGTCGGCGAAGGTCAGGGACTCGTCGTCGGGAAGGTTGCCGGCGACGGCCGCCGCCGCGTAGGAGCTGCGGCGCAGCAGGGCCCGTACGCGGGCGAAGAGTTCGTCGAGTTCGAAGGGCTTGACCAGGTAGTCGTCGGCTCCCGCGTCCAGGCCCGTCACCCGGTCGCCGACCGTGTCGCGGGCGGTCAGCATCAGGATGGGCGTGGTCGTGCCCGCGCCGCGCATGCGTCGGGCCGCCGTGAGTCCGTCCATCCTGGGCATCTGGATGTCGAGGACGACCAGGTCGGGCTGGTACGCGGTCGCCTTCTCCAGCGCGTCCGCGCCGTCGACCGCGACCTCCGTGTCGTACCCCTCGAAGGCGAGGCTGCGCTGGAGTGCTTCGCGCACCGCCGGCTCGTCGTCGACGATCAGGATGCGCTGGGGGTCACGGTCGCCTTCGGCGGGGCTCATGGTCGTGGATTCCTCGGGTGCGGTGGGACGTGCCGGGTGGCCTCAGCCTCGCACGTTTCCGGTCTGCTGCGGAGAGAGTGATCGCTGCTGCGGCGATCAGCCGCGCGGGGTTCGGCGGCTGTGTGCCGTCGCCCTGCGGCCGGCAACCGCCGCGCGCTTGACCGTCGCGATCTCCGGCGCCCGGGTCGTCGGCGGGTGCAGGGCGTAGGCCACGCCGAGGGCGAGGTCCAGGGAGGCCGGGCCGGTGGCCGCCGTACCGCCGGGCAGCTGGTGCGAAACCTGGTTGATCATGACGTACCCCTCTGTCTCTGCTGCTGGTGACTGTCTCAGTCGGTGGAGCCCGAGCGCAGGGTCGCCAGGTCGGACTTGACGGTGTTGATCGGGATGGCGAAGCCGAGCCCCGCGCTGCCCGCGTCCGACGAGGACGAACTCGCCGAGTACATCGCGGAGTTGATGCCGATGATGTTGCCGTTCATGTCGATGAGCGCGCCGCCGGAGTTGCCGGGGTTGAGGGACGCGTCCGTCTGGAGGGCCTTGTAGGTCGTGGTGGACGAACCGGTGTCACCGTTGAACTGCCTGCCGCCGAACTCGAACGGCCAGCCGCCGCCGTCGCCGCCGCCCTGCCACTGCTGCTGGCCCTGGTCCTGGCTCTGGTCCTGGCCGCCCTCCGTGGCGACGGTGACGTCACGGTTGAGCGCGGACACGATGCCGCTGGTGACCGTGCCGGTCAGCCCCTCGGGGGAGCCGATCGCCACGACCTGGTCGCCGACCTGGACGCCGGCGGAGTTGCCGAGGGTCGCGACCTTCAGGCCGGAGGCGTTCTCCAGCTTGATGAGGGCCAGGTCCTTCTTGCTGTCGGTGCCGACGACCTTCGCGGTGTACGTCTTGCCGTCGCTCGTCGACACCTTGATCGACGAGGCGCCCGCGATGACGTGGTTGTTGGTGATGATCTCGCCGTCGGACGTGATGATCACGCCGGAGCCGGTCGACGAACCCGCGTTCGAGGTCGCGTTGATCTCGACGATGCTGGGGCTGACGGCGGCGGCGACCCCGGAGACCGTGCCCTTGGCGCTCGACGGCACCACGTTGGTGCTGGTGCTGCTGGAGGTGACGGCGGTGTCCGAGTTGGTCAGCTCCTGGATGCCGTACGCCGTGCCGCCGCCTATCGCCGCGGCGACGATCGCCACGGCGGCGAGAAGAGCGAAGGGGCCCTTGGCCCGCTTCTTGCGCGCGCCGGGAACGCCGGGGACGGCGGCGTGTGCCCCGCCGATCGGTCCACCGGGGCCGCCGGGGCCGCCGGGGGCACCCGGGGCGCCGGGCGCGGCCGGGGCGCCGGCGAACATCGTCGCGGTGGCCGCGGGCTGCTGCTGCGGAGCCTGGGAGGCCTGCGCGGCCTGCGGGTTGTGGGGGGCCTGCGGCGCCTGGGGGGCGTGAGAGCCCTGCGGGTTGTGGGAGGCATGCGGGGCTTGCGCGGCCTGCGCGGCCTGGGCGGCCTGCGGGGCCTGCGTGACCCGCGGAGCGTTCTGCTCCTCGTACGCGGGTTGCTGGACCGTCGGCGGCTCGTGCGCCGGCGGGGGCGGCCACTCCGGGTTCACGGGAGAGGAGGCAACGGGCTGCTGGGGGTACGCGGACTGCGGCTCGTGGCCCTGGGGGGTCTCGTACTCGCCGCTGCGGCGGAAGCTCTCGGTCATGGAAGAGAGCTTGGCCCCCCATGATGAGAGCTGGCTGAGTGCTCGCTGAGAAGCCCGGCAGAAGCTCGTTCGCCCGATATAAGGACGGCCGGTGCGCCGATGAGAGCGGGATGAGAGACCCGCTCAGCGGAGATGAGCGGCTATTCGCAGCCGCAGGAACGCCGGGTCACCAGCCGGGACGGGAACTGCTTCAGCCGCTCGCGGCGCGAGCCCGCCACCCGTACCCCGTCGTCGAGGACCAGGTCGACGGCCGCGCGGGCCATGGCCGAGCGGTCGGAGGCGACGGTGGTGAGGGGCGGGTCCGCCAGCGACGCTTCCTTGATGTCGTCGAAGCCGGCCACCGCCAGCTCGCCGGGAACGTCGATCCGCAGCTCGCGCGCCGCCCGCAGCAGGCCGATGGCCTGGTCGTCGGTGGAGCAGAAGATGGCCGGGGGGCGGGTGCTCGGGTCGGCGAGGATCTCCAGGGCGGCCTTGTAGGCGTCGTACCGGTTGTAGAGGACCTCGAAGAGGCGGCCCTCCGTGGAGACACCGGCCTCGTCCATCGCGCGCCGCCAGCCCTGGACGTGGTCCGAGACCGGGTCGCCGACCGCCGGGGTCTCGGCGACGCCGCCGATACAGGCCACGTACTCGTAGCCGTGCTCCAGCAGGTGGCGGACGGCGAGGTGGGCGCCGCCGAGGTCGTCCGTGACGACGGCGACGTCGTCGATGGCCTCGGGGCGTTCGTGCAGGAGGACCACCCGGGCGTCCCAGGCCTCGATCTCCGCCGCCGCGTTGTCGTTGAGGGCGTGGCTGACGAGGATCAGCCCGGAGACCCGCATACCGAGGAAGGCCCGCAGATAGTGGACCTCGCGCTCGGCGATGTAGTCGGAGTTGCCGACCAGCACCATTTTTCCGCGCTCGGACGCGGCCTGTTCGACCGCGTGCGCCATCTCCCCGAAGAAGGGCTGGCGCGCGTCCGGCACGATCAGGCCTATGAGGTCCGTGCGCCGCGACGCCATCGCCTGGGCCACCCGGTCGGGCCGGTAGCTCAGCTCCTTGATTGCGGCGAGGACACGCTCGCGCGTGGCCGGGGCAACCGGCCGGGGTCCGTTGTTGATGACATAGCTGACGACGGCGGTGGAGGTTCCCGCCAGCCGAGCCACATCATCCCTAGTCACCTTGGCCACCCACGGAGTCTACGCGGATGGACCCGCTCTGGGCAGGGGCGCAGGAAGCCCGTTCCACCTGCCCGGAGCGCGCACAGTGCCGTGCGCCGTCACCCGCGTACCGTGGGTTACGCCTCCGCGCTGACCTCGGACGACTCCGCGACCGCGTCCAGGGCCGCCGTATCGCCCGTAACGCCCGCATCGTCCGGCTTCGCGAGGGCCGCCTTGGCCTTCGCCTCGTCGGTCGCGCGCTCGCCCTTCTCCGGCGTAACGAATCGATAACCGACGTTCCGGACGGTCCCGATCAGCGCCTCGTGCTCGGGCCCGAGCTTCGCGCGCAGCCGTCGTACGTGCACGTCGACCGTGCGGGTGCCACCGAAGTAGTCGTAGCCCCAGACCTCCTGGAGCAGCTGGGCGCGCGTGAAGACGCGGCCCGGGTGCTGGGCCAGGTACTTCAGCAGCTCGAACTCCTTGAAGGTGAGGTCGAGGACCCGGCCCTTCAGCTTCGCGCTGTACGTCGCCTCGTCGACCGACAGGTCGCCGTTGCGGATCTCCATGGGGGAGTCGTCGTTGACGATCTGCTGGCGGCCCATGGCCAGGCGCAGCCGCGCCTCGACCTCGGCAGGGCCTGCGGTGTCCAGCAGAACATCGTCGATGCCCCAGTCGGCGGTGACGGCCGCGAGGCCGCCCTCGGTGACGACGAGGATCAGCGGACAGCCGGGCCCGGTGGAGCGCAGGAGCTGGCACAGGCTGCGCACCTGGGGCAGATCCCGCCGGCCGTCGATCAGGATGACGTCGGCACCGGGGGTGTCGACGAGAGCGGGTCCCTCCGCCGGAGCCACGCGCACGTTGTGCAGCAGCAGGCCGAGAGCGGGAAGCACCTCCGTCGACGGCTGGAGGGCATTGGTCAGCAGGAGAAGTGAACTCATCGCGTCCCACCTACCCGGATCGTCGTCGCCACACGGTCGTGCACAAGGTCGTTCTCGGTTCGCTCGCCCATAACGTCTGGTTCCTCCTCGGTCCCTGCGAGGACGTCTGCGGCACTGCTGTGCGATCCGGCCCGGCGTACACCTGCGGTTTCCCACAGCGTTCGGCTGCGTGTAACCCGCTTCGTATACAGCGGCCCCGAAAGCACAAAAGGACTCGGGGGCTGCGCTGCCCGAGTCCTCTGCCCAGCACAATAGCCCACATGAGCACTGGTCCGGCAGGTCATGTGACGCGATCTTTCATCGTCCCGAACTCTGAGACGGCCACTCGCGCCCCTCTGCGCAGGTTTCTGACCACCGACGACGGGGTGACGATCGATGCCGTATACGAGCCGGGAGGCGTTGTATACGACGGATCCGGCGACCGATCCGACGCCTCGACGCCATCTTCCGATCATCTTGTGTTCGTCGTGGCCCACGGCTTCACCGGGGACGCGGACCGGCCGCACGTTCGACGGGTGGCGGAGGTGTTCGCGCAGTACGGGGCAGTGCTGACGTTCTCCTTCCGGGGCCATGGGGCGTCGGGCGGACGCTCGACGGTCGGCGACCGCGAGGTCCTCGATCTGGCCGCCGCCGTCCGCTGGGCACGTGAGCTCGGGCACACCCGGGTGGCGACGGTCGGATTCTCGATGGGCGGTTCGGTGGTCCTGCGCCACGCGGCGCTCCACGGCGGTCCCGGCCGGCGGGAGCACAGGGGGCGCACGGAGGCGGCGCCGAACGCGCACGCGGTGGAAGCGGTGGACGCGGTGCACGCGGTGGACGAGGTGGACGCGGTGGTTTCGGTCAGCGCGCCTGCCCGCTGGTACTACCGGGGTACGGCCCCCATGCGACGCGTGCACTGGCTGGTGACCCGTCCCGAGGGCCGACTGGTGGGCCGCTACGGACTCCGGACGAGGATCCACGACCAGGACTGGAACCCGGTGCCGCTGTCTCCCGTGGAGGCCGTGCCGCGGATAGCGCCGACCCCGCTGCTGATCGTGCACGGCGACCGGGACGGCTACTTCCCGGTGGACCACCCCCGGATGCTCGCGGCAGCGGCCGGCGACGCGGGCGAACTGTGGTTGGAGCCAGGCATGGGCCACGCCGAGCACGCGGCGGACAACGGGCTGTTACGCCGGATCGGGGACTGGGCGGTCTCCCGGGCGGGCTAGCCTTGGGCGGTGTCACAGGCAGTCGACTGCCGGTTGACGCCGATTGACCGCCGACCGATCGAGGAAGCAGAGATGGCAAAGGTCACGGTGCGCTACTGGGCCGCCGCGAAGGCCGCGGCCGGGACCGCCGAGGAGCCGTACGACGCGGCCACCCTCGCCGAGGCGCTCGACCAGGTCCGCGAGCGACACCCCGGCGAACTCGACCGCGTCCTGCGCCGATGCTCGTTCCTCATCGACGGTGACCCCGTGGGCACCCGCGAACATGAGACGGTACGGCTGGCCGAGGGCGGCACGGTCGAGGTGCTCCCACCGTTCGCAGGAGGGTGAGCGCAGCACTATGAGCAACCAGCAGCCGTATGGGCAGCAGTACGGCGGATCGTACGAGGGCCAGGGCTACGACCCGTACCAGCACCAGCACCAGCAGCACCAGCAGCAACAGCAGTACGAGGGACAGCAGCCCCACACCCCTGCGCAGCCCTGGCCGGGTCAGCAGCAGGCGCAGCCGTACGAGGACCCGCAGGAGCAGCAGCAGTACACGCAGCAGTGGCAGGGCCAGACCTGGGAGACCCAGATGCAGGCCCCGGTGACCACACCCCCGCCGGCCCCGGAGCCCCCGTACCTGCCACCCCAGCAAGCTGCCCCGGACGCCGGATACGGTCCCGCCACCATCGCCGGCAACTCCCGGGTCACCGACGCGCAGCGGGCCCGCCTGGAGGGACGCTCGCCGATCATCGAGCCCGGCATCCAGCCCGCCGCCCTCACGGCCGTCCTGGGTCTCCTGCTCTCCGGTACGGCGGCCATCGGGTCGTACGCCCTTGTCGTGCCGCTGGTGATCCTGCAGGCGGTCACGGCGGCCGGCTGGTTCCGGCTGAACGGGATGTGGCCGGCCCGCCAGGGCATCGCCCTCGCCTTCGCGGGCGCGGTGACGGCCGACATCGCCCTGCTGGCGGCGGGCCGCGAGAACGCCCCGGCGGCGATCCTGGGCACGCTGGGGGTCTGGGTACTACTCACCCTCGTCCTGCAACTCCGCTCCCACGCGGACGCGGACACCCGGATGTCGGGCCTGATGGCCACGGTCGCCTCGGCGGCACTGGCGATCATCGCGACCGGCTACCTGGCGGCGGACCCGGACGCGGTGACGGTCGGCGCGGCGGCGGTCGCCGCGGCCATCCTGGCCCGCGCACTCCCCTTGCCGACCCCTGCCTCGGTGGTGGTCGCCCTGCTGGCGGCCGCAGGAGCCGGAATCGCGGCAGGCGGAATGACGGACCTGGGCACGAAGGGCGCGCTGCTCGGCGCCTCGGCGGGAGTCTGCGCCCTGATCGGCCACCGGGTGGCGAGCTACGACTACCCGTCAAGGTTCGTCCACTTCACAGCGGGAGTGGCCCTACCGCTGGCGGCGGCAGCACCGGCGGTGTACTTGGTGGGCCGGGCCCTGATCTAACCCCCAGCCCGTCCGGCGTTTGAGGACGAGGCCCGTTCAGGGCCGTAGGGGGGTCTGGGGGCGCAGCCCCCAGGGACAGGATGGGACGGGTAGGGGCGGCGGGGGCGAGAACACAGCGACCCCGGGTACCGTCACGAACATGCGTGCACTCCGAATACTCCTCATAGCCGCCGTCGTTCTCGGCGGCCTCTTCGTGCTGGCCGACCGCCTCGCCGTCGGCTTCGCGGAGGACGAGGTCGCGGACCGCCTCAAGACCAGCGAGGGCCTGACCACCACCCCGGACGTCTCGATCAACGGCTTCCCCTTCCTCACCCAGCTCGCCGGCGGCGAACTGGACGACGTCAAGGTCGGCATCAAGGACTACGAGGCCAACACGGGCCCCTCCGGCCAGGGCATCCGCATCGACGACCTGAACGCCCAGATGCGCGAGGTCGAGTTCACCGGCGACTACAGCTCGGCCACCGCGGCCACCGCCACCGGCAGCGCGACCATCACGTACTCGGAACTGCTGAAGGCGGCCAAGTCGGCGGAGTCGGGGCCCGTGCAGGTGGCCCCTGGTGTGACCGCCTCGGTCGTGGGACTGTCGGACGGCGGCAACGGCAAGATCAAGGTGACCGTGGACGCGACGGTGAACGGCGAGAAGCTGGCACAGCCGGTGTCAGTCCTCGGCACGGTCTCGGTCGCGGGCGACACGGTGAAGGTGAGCGCGGACACTCCGCCCAACTTCGGCGTCGAACTCGCCGACGGCACGACGCGCGTGGTGACGGACTTCGAACAGAAGATCGACGGCCTCCCTGGCGGTATCAAGCTGGACGCGGTCGAGGTGGCGAAGTCGGGTGTGGACATCAAGGTGAAGGGTTCGAACGTGAGCCTCGCGGGGTAGCTGGGACCAGGGGACGGCGGGGCGGGAGCCCGGGACCCGGGGGCGAACAGTGCGTCCAACTGGCGAGACGGCACCGTCCGTACCGCAGATGAACAGCCGACGCACCCCGCCTCCCGGCCCATCACCACCCACGCGCAACCACCTCCCCCTCCCCCCGATCTCACATCGCGGACGATCGCATCTCAGCATGCGACACACCGGTGACATCCCCGGCAATCCGTCCCTACGATCGACGCTATGCAGCGACAGGCGGATCTCACGAAGCGGCGGGCAGTAGACCTGTGCCGCGTCGCCGCCATGCTCTGTCGCCCTTTCTGAGCGGGAGCGCGCGGCGTCCAGCAGCGCATCCCTCCCGCGTCCCCCCGGCGCCCTGTCCCCAGGGCCCTCGTGCGCGCGTCGTAGCAGGCCTGACCGCACACGACCGGGTACGACCGACACGTACCCCCTCTGCTCACGCACCACGCAGCACCCCGCCGCAACTGCCCCGGAGGAGAAACAGCATGAGCCGCAGCGACGTCCTGGTAGACGCCGACTGGGTCGAGGCCAACCTCGACAACGCCGACATCGCCATCGTCGAGGTGGACGAGGACACGTCCGCCTACGAGAAGAACCACATCCGCAACGCCATCCGGATCGACTGGACCAAGGACCTCCAGGACCCGGTCCGCCGTGACTTCATCGACCAGGAGGGCTTCGAGAAGCTTCTCTCGGCGAAGGGCATCGGCAACGACACCCTCGTGGTGCTGTACGGCGGCAACAACAACTGGTTCGCCTCGTACGCCTACTGGTACTTCAAGCTGTACGGCCACGACAGCGTCAAGCTGCTCGACGGCGGCCGCAAGAAGTGGGAGCTGGACGCCCGCGAGCTGGTGGAAGAGGTTCCCTCGCGTCCCGCCACCGACTACAAGGCCAAGCCGCAGAACACCGCGATCCGCGCCTTCCGCGACGACGTCGTGGCGGCCATCGGCTCGCAGAACCTGGTCGACGTCCGTTCGCCCGACGAGTTCAGCGGCAAGCTGCTCGCCCCGGCCCACCTCCCGCAGGAGCAGTCGCAGCGTCCGGGCCACGTCCCGTCCGCCCGCAACATCCCGTGGTCGAAGAACGCCAACGACGACGGCACCTTCAAGTCGGACGACGAGCTCAAGGAGCTCTACGCCGAGGAGCAGGTCGACCTCGCCAAGGACACCATCGCGTACTGCCGCATCGGCGAGCGCTCGGCCCTGACCTGGTTCGTCCTGCACGAGCTGCTCGGCGTGGAGAACGTCAAGAACTACGACGGCTCCTGGACCGAGTACGGCAGCCTCGTCGGCGTCCCGATCGAGCTCGGCGCCAACAAGTAAGAGACCCCAGCCCAACCCGACCGGCCTTCCTTCCGGTCAGACCCTCTGAATCTGGAGAAAGACATGTGTGGAGCGAAGGCCGGCGGCCCGGACGCCTCGACGATCAAGCCCGGTGAGACCACGATCCAGGGTCAGGTGACCCGCGACGGCGAGCCGGTGGTCGGATACGTCCGCCTCCTGGACTCGACAGGCGAGTTCACCGCCGAGGTCCCGACCTCGGCGACCGGACAGTTCCGCTTCTACGCGGCCGAGGGCACCTGGACCGTCCGCGCCCTGGTCCCGGGCGGCACGGCGGACCGCACGGTCGTCGCGGAGACGGGCGGCCTCGCGGAGGTCGCGATCGCCGTCTGACGACGGGCACAGCTCGACGAAGGGCCGTTCTCCTGGGGTCACCTCAGGAGTACGGCCCTTCGCCGTGTACGGGCCTACGGATCTACCCTGGACGTATGTACGCACGTCGCCGGCACGTGTATTTCGCCATGATGGGCACCTGCATCGCCCTCTTCGTCCTGGCCTGGAGCGTCGTACGCCTCTGGTCGATGCCGGTGGCGGTCGGGATGTGCGTGGTGGCGATGGTGATCCCGCCCCTGGCGGCGATCGTCGCCAACCGCCGAGGCCCGGACGACCGCTGGTGGGACGACCCGTCCGGCGACGCCAAGTCGGACGAGTGGTGGGACGAGCTGGACGGCAAGAAGCGGTGGTAGCGGCAGAGGGGGTCCCCGTGGGACGTGCGAGAGCGTCCGCCGTCACGCTGGACGCGCATGACGCGCACGAACTGGCCGGCTTCTACCTCCGCCTTCTCGACTACGAGATCCGCCGCGAGGAACCCGACTGGGTCCTCATCGGCCCCCCGCCCGGCATCGAGGGCATCTCCCTCGCCTTCGAGACGGAACGGGCATACATCCCACCGGTCTGGCCCACCCGGAACCCCGGGGACCAGCAGAGCCACCCGCTCTGCCTGTGGACGGAAGCGGGCTGAACCTCATCGCGCGGGCCGGGGGTCGCAGGTCACGCGCCGTGCGCCGCACGGTGGTGCCTGCGCATCAGGACGTCGGCGTCGGTCTCCGCGCTGGCGTCCGATGCCGCTTGCGCGGCCCTCCGCAGCGCGGCCACTTCGGCGCACGTCTCACAGTCGGCGACCGGTAGCGGTGGTCGGTCCAGCGCCGCGTAACCCCAAGTGGCGCGTCCCGCACGCTCGTTGGCCGCGCGTACGCCGGCGCTGAGCCGCTGCTCGGGCGTGGCCACGCGGAGTGAGGCCGGGGCTGCCTGCCACTCGCGGCCACCCCCGACGGGGCGCAGCAGCGCGTACGGGCCGACGGTGGCCTGGTACTCGCCCACTCTGTCCGTCGCCGGGTCGTGGAGCAGCGTGCCGGGCTCGAAGGATGTCGTGGGCTCGGTTGTCATGAGACCCGTTCCTTTCATCCAACTTCTATACGGAATGCGGTGTTTGTACTACTCTGCGTATTCGGGTTCAGGGTGAGCATGGCCCATCCGCGCCGCCAAAACGCCGATGACCAGCGGTTGTTCGGCGCGCGGAGCCGCAAATTCCATAAATTCCACGGGCAGGAGTGCGATGCGATGCCGTCGAGAAGGGTGATCACGGGGCGAAGCCAGGAACCCAGGCGACGGTTTGCGGAGGAGTTGCGGTTACTCCGCCAGGAGCGGGGGGAGAGCCTGCGGCAGCTCGCGGAAACGCTGGGGTGGGACGCGTCGCTGTTCGGCAAGCTGGAGAGCGGGGCGACGCTGGGGAGCCCTGAGGTGGCTCAGGCGCTGGATCAGCATTATGGGACGGGTGGGTTGCTGCTCACCTTGTGGGAACTGGCGGTTGGGGACCCGACGCAGTTCAAGGAGCAGTATCGGCGGTACATGACGCTGGAGGCCGAGGCGGTGAGCCTCTGGCATTACGCCGTGAGTAGGCCGCCGGGATTTCTCCAGACGGACGCATACGCCCGTGAGGCGCTCGCGGCAGGCGGTATCAAGGGGGAGGAGCTGGACCAGCAGGTCGAAGCGCGCGCAGGGCGACGGAAGTTGCTGGAAGGCGATGACTCTCCGCCGTTCCGTGTCGTTCTCTCCGAGGCGGTGCTGCGCACGTCGCTGCGCGACTCACGTGAATGGCGGGAGCAGTTGGAGTTCCTGGCGGAGGCTGCGGATCATCCGAACATCACGCTTCATGTATTGCCGTTCAGCGCCGGTCCACACGGTCTGGTGAGCACAGACGTGATGTTTCTGCGGCTGTTGGACGGCCGTACCGTGGCCTACGCCGAGAACGACGTACGAGGTGAACTGATCGAGGAAACCAGCCGGGTTGAGCGTCTGCAACGGACATATGATGCGGTACGTGACCTGGCGCTGTCCCTGGCCGAGTCGCGGATATTCGTCCTGCGGATGTTGGAGGAAGTGCCGTGCGAGCCATCGACCTGAGCAGCCTGACATGGCGTAAGAGCAGCTACAGCAACTCGGACGGCGGCCAGTGCATCGAGGTCGCCTCCAACCTCCCCTCCCTCGTCCCCGTCCGGGACAGCAAAGACCCCAACCGTGGCGCCCTCCTCATTGAGGCCGGCGCCTGGACGGTCTTCGTCGGCGCTGTCAGGGACACCTCGCTTCAGTAGACGAGGGCCTGCGTCCCCTCTGCCATCGCCTCCTGTACGAACACCTGCGCGCCTGCGATCCGTACGCCCTCGATGACGTCCTTCTCGGTGATGTCACGCCGGGCCGCGCACTGTGTGCACAGGGTCAGGCGCCCAGCGGAAAGCACCGAGTCGATCAGGTCGGGCAGTGGCGCCGCGTGCGGCAGCTCGAACTCGGCGGCCCGGCCGGGCAGCGCGAACCACGCAGACTCCCCGGTGAGCCACAACGACACCTCGACCCCGCTGGCCACGGCCACCGCCGCCACCGTGAACGCCTGCGAGCAGCGCTCGGGGGCGTCGGCCCCCGCGGTCACCTTGATCACGAGCTTCTTTGCCATGGCCGCATGGTAGGCCGGACGGTAGTCCAAATCGTAATCAACTCCCCTACAACTCTGTGTGTTGACCATGGGTCTCCTGTGCGCGCGGATACGGAATCCGTGCGTTGCGTTGTGTGGGGGACATCTTGGAAGTACCGCAGTTATCAGACGTACCAGCGCGTCAGCGCGGTGGTCGCACCACTCTGCTGATCGCCTCGGCCGCCGTACTCGGCCTCCTCGCCGGCGCCTGCGCCGGTTACCTCGTACAGGCTGACCGCGAGCCCACCGCGTTGCCCCCGATCTCGCAGGACGTGCTCGCGCAGGCCGAGGGGGAAGGGCCGGAGCCGTTGTCCGCGGCGCAGGACCGGCGGGTGAGGACCGGCGGTGATCTGCGGAAGCTGCTGCTGAGGAAGCCGGCTGGGGCGAAGGAGTCCGACCGGCTTGAAGGCACCGACGGCTGGCTGGACATCGCGGCATACTCCGACGACTTCACCGAGGCGGGCGAGAAGTTCATCGACCTCGTCAACAAGGAGTTTCGCCGGGCAGCCGTCGTGGGTTGGGAGATCGGCGGCTCGCACAGAGTGGAGATCCGGCTGGTCCAGTTTCGGCAGGAGGACAGCAAGGCTGCCGCCGAGTCCAGCTCCAGTCATCAGGACTGGGCGGAAAGCGGTACCAGCGTCGACAGCTGGGCCATCCCCGGCACCGGTGACGGCATGGCCTACGTCCACACCCGGCCGTACACCGAGCCCGGATACGTCACGCAGTACGCGGCCGAGGCACATGCCCGGCGCGGGGATGTCGCGATGGAGATCTGGGTCCACGACACCAAGCCGATCGCCGGGAAGACGATCCTGGATCTGGCGGAACGGCAGATGGAGCGGCTGTGAGTGACCACGAGACACAGGAGCACGACAAGCGCGAGTCCGATCCTCAAGCAGCGGAACCAGTCGCGCAGGTCGTCGCGCCGGTCGCCGCGCAGGCGGGGAAGCCGGCGCGACGCGGGCGCGTCGCCGCCGTCACAGCCTGCGTGCTGCTGGCCGGGGCGCTGGTCGCGGGTGTGGCTTACACGGTGGTGACCGTGCGGGGCGCGGACCGGGACGCGGGGGCTCCGACCTGGAAGTTCCCGCAGGTCAAGGCTGAGGAGGAGAAGGTGACCGCCCGGCCGGGACTCGCGGGCGTGCTCGTGCCCTACAGCGGCGACAGTTGGTCCGAGGGCCCCGACCTCGCGGAGTTCGGCTCCGACGCGCAACTCGGCGGCGCCCAGGCCACCGCTCTGCGGAAGGAGGCGGTGCGTGGCCTGCCCCGAGCTCAGCGCAAGCAGTTGGAGAAGGCGATCGACCGCCAGCGCATCAAGGGCATGGCAATGCGCAGCTACTACAGCCAGGAGTCGCACGGATACCGCAGCGACAACATGTACGCCGTGAGCATCGTGCTCTCCCAGATGGAGAACAGGGCCGCCGTACGCGCGAGCTCGACAGCGCAGAACAGGTTCCTGGCCTCGCTGGACGTCTTCAGCGATGTCCCGAAGATCAAGGGGTACGAGAAAACCGCCGGATGCTTCCGGCTGCCGGGGGACGACGAGGAAGCCCTCGACATGATGCTCTGCTCCGCCTACGTGGGCGACGTCCTGGTCTCCGTCACGGCGTACGGGCCGAGCCCCATGGTCACCGAGGGCGTCACGACGCTGCTGCGCACTCAACTCGACCGCATCACTGAGCCGGGGGAAGCGGTATGACCGAGCAGCCGAACGTCATGGACAACCCGGGGCACGCTGAAAACGCTCCGGCCGTCGCCGAAGGAACACCCCTCGGCGCGGCACAGCCTGTCCCCGAGGCACCGCCGGTGGGCAAGGACCGGCGGGTTCTGTCCGCCGTCCTGCGCTGGACCCTGGCTCTCGGCGTCTTCGCCGCGACCGCGACCGCGACGGCGTACGGGATCGCGGGCCTGGAACGTACGGACCTGCCGGGACTGGCAACGGAGTCCGACGGCCGCTGGGTCTTCCCCCGGCTCACCAAGCCGCCGCTGCCCTCCGCCAGCCCGGGGCCCTTCGCCGAGGGCAACGCCGTGGGCGCGCACTACGCCGATCTGCGAGCCCTCGTCGTGCCCGCGCCCGAGGGAGCGAAGGAGGACAAGGCACTGCGTGGCTCGGACGGCTGGCTGACGGCGAAGGAGTACCTGGCGGAGTACCCGGTGAAGGAGGAGCGGGACGAGCTCGGGCAGAAACTCGTCGACACCGGTCTGCGGCACATCGCGGCCCGCGGCTGGACCACTCCGGACGGCACTCGGACCCGCGTCTATCTGCTTCAGTTCGATACGGCGAACGTCGTGGAGACGGAGTTCGCCAGCGACGCCGTCGCGTACACCAGCCCGCGCTACCAGGTGAAGGGTGCCACCGAAACTCTCTACGACGAGGACTTCCCCGAGGCGGCCGCCGTCGCGCAGGTCTCTCGCACGGCCTACGTCGAGGCGAAGCCGTACGGTGCCGAGCAGGACCGCCAGGCCTACCTCTCCGCGGGGGACGTCTACGCGGTGATCCTCCAGTCCAGGAAGGGCACGGCGGAGGCGGTCCCGTTCCAGCAGACGGTGGTCCTGCAGAGCCAGCTGCTCGGCTGAGACATGTCGACCAGGACCGTGGCGTTCGAACCGACCTGGGCGAGAGCTCCGGGCCCCGGCCGACTAGAGTGGGGCCCGGTCCCCGTACACCACCGGGCCCCGCGCCCCACCCGATCGTCTCGTCCGAGGAGCACCCCGTGCTTGAGGCATTCTTCGAAGCCCTGCTTGTTCTGGTCGCCGTCGGCGTTCTCGCCTTCGCCGGTCTGACGGTCAAGAAGCTGTACCAGGGCCAGCGCTGACCACTGTCTCCAGGAATCAGCCGACCCCCGTCTCCAGGAATCACAGGAACCGTCGCTCATGATCGAGATCCCGTCCGACCTTCACAAGGACCTCGTGCCCCTCGTCTTCCTGCTCGGCAACTGGGCAGGTGCGGGTGTGCACGACTTCCCCGGGTCCGAGAAGTGCAACTTCGGGCAGGAGGTCAGCTTCACGCATGACGGACGCGACTTCCTGGAGTACCACTCCCACTCGTGGGTGCTGGACGCCGAGGGCAACAAGGTCAGGCCGCTGGAGTCGGAGTCCGGCTACTGGCGGATCGACGCCGACCGCAAGGTCGAGGTCGTCATGGTCCGCCAGGACGGTGTCGTCGAGGTCTGGTACGGCGAGCTGGCCGCCAAGAAGCCGCAGATCGACATCGTGACGGACGCGGTGGCCCGCACGGCGGCCTCGGGGCCGTACAGCGGCGGCAAGCGGCTGTACGGGTACGTGAACAGCGACCTGATGTGGGTCGGCGAGAAGCAGACCCCGGAGGTCGAGCTGCGCCCGTACATGTCGGCCCAGCTGAAGAAGGTCGTCACCCCGGAAGACGTCGAACGCTGGGCGAAGGCCCTGCCGGACGACCTGCCGGACGACGGGATCGCGTTCTTCAAGTAGGGCGGGCGCGACGGGCAGGAAGTGCAGGAAGTGAAACAGAGGGCCTCGCGGTGTGCGCGGGGCCCTGTTTCACACCCCTACAGGGGTTAACAGATCCCATCGCACTGCAATGCGCTTGCTCTGGCTGACTACTACCGGCTATCGTTGGGATCAACGCACGGAACCCCGGTCGCAATTGGAGTGCGACCGGGGTTCCGACAAGCCGTGCCCTGACTGGCATGCAAGCAGAGGCGGGCCAGAGCGTTCGGAATCGACTTTAGCACAGCGCTCATTCCGTAAGGAGAAATCGTCCCGGGCATCCGTGTGTCCGGAAGAAGGGGGAACAGTGGTCGACAGGATGCCCGAGTGGATGAAGCGGTACTTCTCCAAGCCGCGGCTCAAGCCCTACCTGCGCGCCGCCGGGGGAGATCCCCAGGCCGCGATGAGGTTGTACCGGTGGAACGTCGAGGCGTCGGCGGCTCTGTACGCCCCGCTGCAGTGCGTCGAACTCGCCGTGCGCAACGCCCTGCACGACTGCCTGGTCACCAAGTACGGCCGTCCCGACTGGTGGAAGGTGGCGCCGCTCGAACGGGGAGGGCTTGACCTCGTCGCCAAGGCGGAGAAGAAGTGTGCGGACAACGAGAAGAGGCGGGCGAAGGAGCAGAAGCGGCGCAGACGGCCGATCACCGTCGACGACGTGGTCACGGAGCTCACCTTCGGCTTCTGGGCGACCCTGCTCGTGTCCCGCTACGACCGTGCCTTCTGGGTACCCACTCTGCACAAAGCGTTCCCGTACGCCGGCCGTCGTGACGACTTGTACGACGACCTGTGGGCCGTGGTCGGTCTGCGCAACCGGGTCATGCACCACGAGCCCATCCACCAGGAGGACCCTGGCGCCGCTCATGCCAGGATCTACCGGGTGCTGGAGGCACTCAGCCCTGACCTGGCCAAGGAGGTGGAGGCGATGGACGGGTTCCCGGCCGTGCTCGCGCGCAAGGACGATCCCCTTGAGTGACGTCGGCGAGGTACTGGTCTCGCGCTCCGATATCGCCCGGATGGCGGGGGTGAAGCGCCCCGCCGTCACCAACTGGGAACGGCGCCACCCGGACTTCCCCGCCCCCGTCGGAGGCGGGAACCTCGACAGGTTCCGCGCGGACCAGGTCCTGGAGTGGCTGTCCGGCCGTACGATCCCGGCCAACGCGCTGGAGCTCGGCGAGCTCACGGGGACGACGTACGGCGACCGGTTCCGGGCGGGCCTGAGCGGGCATCGGTCCGGGAGCCTGCTGTCGGCCGTGGAACAACTGGGCGCGCAGGACGCGGAGCGGCTGCGTGGACGGCTGCGCATGTCCGAATACCTGTACGTGTTGCTGTCCCTGGTCTTCGTCCAGATCCGGGAGCCGGAGCGGTGGTCACGCTTCGTCAAGGACCCGGAGACCGCCCTGCGGGATCTTGACGGGCCGGGGCAGGGGCACGGGGAGGTGCCGCTGCCCGAGGTCATTCGGATTCTGGACAACAATCCGCCCGCGTCCCCGGACGACACCCGCCAGGCCTTCGACCGCCTCCTCGAGTTCCTGGGCAACTCGGACGCGAGAGCGGCCGCGGAGTACCACACGCCCCGGTCGGTGAGCCGGGTCATGGCACGGGCCCTGGCCGCCCAGGGCTCCGCGAAGCGGTTGCATGACCCCTTTGTCCGTACGGGCGAACTCCTGTCCGCGTACCTGGACGCGGTCGCAGAGCAGGGCGGCGGGGTGCCCGAGTCCGTCACCGGCCGCGCCGACAGCGAGTGGACCATGGAACTCGCCCACATGAACATCGTGCTCCACGGCGCGCGACACGCCCGTATCCTCCCCGGATCCAGGTACGCCGCGCGGAACGACGACCTCGGCGACCTGCGGGCCTCCTTCGATGTGGTGATCACGAATCCGCCCTTCGGCAGCACGGCCCGCCTGCCGCATTACACGCCGAGACACTGGCGCTACGGCGAATCCCGTTCCGCGGAGTTCGACTGGCTCCAGTACGTGGTCTCCCGCCTCGCCCCCGAAGGCCGCGCCGCCGTTCTCATGCCCGCCGGCGCCGCCTCCCGCAGCAGCGCCGAGCGGCGGACGAGGGCCTCGATGATCGAGGACGGCGTGGTCGAGTGCGTGATGTCCCTGCCGTCGCGGCTCTTCGAACTGACCGCGATCCAGACCCACATCTGGTTCCTGCGCGCCCCTCGCGGCCGCCCGGAGCCGGTCCTCTTCGTGAACGGGGCGGATCTGGGCAACATGGCCACCCGGACACGCCGCGCGCTGGCGAACGAGGACATGGACCGGCTGGTGCGGGCATACACGTCGTGGCGCGAGTCCGGACAGGGTGTGCAGCCGGGACTCAGCCGGGCGGTGCGTTTCGCGGAGATCGCGGCACAGGACCACCGACTGGAACCCGCGCTCTACGTACGTGAAGACCTGCCGCCGGTGGGCGCCTCTGACGCCGTGGCCGTGGCACGGGACCGTCTGGCGGAGCTGTCGGATGAACTCGAGAGGCTGCGCGAGCAAGCGAAGATGATCGACCGCCTCGTAGAGCTACGGCTGAGGAGGTACGGACTGTGAGCGACCCAACCGGCGGCCCGGCGCCCCTGCCCGAGGGCTGGCAGCGACTTCCCCTGCGCGATCTGTGCTCCTTCCAGGTCGGACCGGCGGTCAAGGGCAAGGAGCGCACGGACGCGGACGAGGGCGTACCGCTCGTGCTGCCCCGGGACGTCGTCCACCAGCGGATCACTCCGGCCGAGAGCATCGGGGTCGTCCTGGAGCGGGCGCGCATGCTGCAGAAGTACCGGCTCATCGAGGGGGACGTACTCGTCGTCCGCACCGGTACCGTCGGCCGGTGCGCCATGGTCACCGGTGAGCAGGAGGGCTGGCTGTACCACGCGAACCTCTTCCGGCTCCGGCTTTTCGACGACCCGGACCGGTCCCTGGCGGCCTATCTGACCGGGTATCTGAGCGCGGGCTTCGCGCAGAGCTGGATGCACCAGCGGTCGGCCAGCGCGGTGATCCCGTCGCTGAGTACGCGTGAACTGGGCGAGCTCCCCGTCTTCGTGCCTCCGCCCGCCGAGCAGCGCGCCATCGGCGCGACTCTTGCCGCGCTCGACGAAAAGGTCCGCCTCCACACGGAGATCGCCAGGGCGACGGGAGAATTCCGCGGCACGCTCGCCGATCTCCTCATGACGGGAGTCCTGTCCCCGGAGGGCCCGGAGAGTGATGCCCGTCCCTGACCGCGGCCTAGACTGGACGACGTGGTGAGCACCGACTGGAAAAGTGATCTGCGGCAGCGCGGTTACCGGCTGACCCCGCAGCGACAGCTTGTCCTCGAAGCCGTGGACACCCTTGAGCACGCGACCCCCGACGATCTCCTCGTGGAAGTACGGAAGACGGCCTCGGGGGTCAACATTTCCACGGTCTACCGGACCCTGGAGCTGCTGGAGGAGCTGGGGCTGGTCAGTCACGCCCATCTCGGCCACGGCGCACCGACCTACCATCTCGCCGACCGGCACCACCACATCCATCTCGTCTGCCGCGACTGCGACAACGTGATCGAGACGGATGTGGCCGTCGCCGCGGACTTCACCGCCAAGCTTCGCGAGGACTTCGGGTTCGAGACCGACATGAAGCACTTCGCGATCTTCGGCCGCTGCAAGGACTGCTCGCTCAAGGCGCTCAAGGATCACAGGGATCGCAAGGATCTCTAGGAACTCAAGGGTTCAACTACCGACTCGTAGGCGTCGTCGTAGGCTGGTGTGCATGAAGAGCCCCCTGCTGTCCCTGCCCGGCGCCGTTCCCGCCGAGGGGGTGGACGAAGGCGTCGCCGCGCACTACGGCGAACTGTTCCGCGAACAGCGTGCCCTCGCCGAGGGCACCGGATTCGTCGACCTCTCCCACCGCGGCGTGATCACCGTCACCGGCGACGACCGGCTGAGCTGGCTGCACCTGCTGCTCACCCAGCACGTCAGCGACCTGCCCGTGGGCCAGGCCACCGAGGCGCTGGTGCTGTCCGCGCACGGCCACATCGAGCACGCGCTGTACCTCGTCGACGACGGCACGACCACCTGGGCCCATGTGGAGCCCGGAACCCAGGAGGCGCTGATCGCCTACCTGGAGTCGATGAAGTTCTTCTACCGGGTCGAGGTCGCCGACCGGACGGACGAGTTCGCGGTCGTCCATCTTCCGGCGGGGGCCATCGCGGAGGTCCCCGGCGGTGTCGTCGTACGCGAGACGGCGTACGGGCGTGATCTGTTCCTTCCCCGCGCCGAACTGGAGTCGTACGCCGAGAAGGCCGGGCCCGCGGCAGGGCTGCTGGCCTACGAGGCGCTGCGCGTCGAGCAGCACCGGCCGCGTCTCGGCTTCGAGACCGACCACCGGACCATCCCGCACGAGCTGGGCTGGATCGGTACGGCGGTGCATCTGCAGAAGGGCTGCTACCGGGGCCAGGAGACGGTCGCCCGGGTCCAGAACCTGGGCAAGCCGCCGCGCCGGCTCGTGTTCCTGCACCTCGACGGCAGCGAGGTCCACCTGCCCCCGGCCGGCACGGAGATCCGCCTCGCGGACGACGGCCCCGACGGGCGGAAGATCGGGTTCATCACGACGTCCGTACGACACCACGAGCTCGGCCCGGTCGCGCTCGCGCTGGTGAAGCGGAACGTGGCGGTGGACGCGCGGCTGGTCGCCGATACGACGGCTGCCGCACAGGAGGTCGTGGTCGAGCCGTAGCTCCCGTACGGCCCGCTCACATCTCGATGAGGACCGTGAACGGGCCGTCGTTCGTCAGGCTCACCCGCATCTGGGCGCCGAAGCGGCCCGTCGCCACCGTCGCGCCCAGGGAACGGAGTTGGGCGACCACCTCGTCCACGAGCGGCTCGGCGACGTCCCCGGGGGCTGCCGCGTTCCAGGTCGGGCGGCGGCCCTTGCGGGCGTCCCCGTACAGGGTGAACTGGCTGATGACCAGGAGCGGGGCGTCGATGTCCGAGCACGACTTCTCGTCCGCCAGCATGCGAATCGACCATAGTTTGCGGGCCAGTTGGGCCGCCTTCTCCTTCGTGTCCTCGTGCGTGACCCCGACCAGGACACACAGGCCCTCGCCCGTGATCTCGCCGGTCACCTCGCCGTCCACGACGACGCTCGCGCCGTCCACTCTCTGCACCACCGCTCGCATACGCCCATCATGCCGTGCCGTCCGCGCAGAGATTCTTTTTGATCCTTAAGCCCCTATCTGGGCCGTTCGGGGGGACTCGGTCACATAGCGGTCACTTGGGGTGGCACGATGCTCCCATTCGCCTGTCGAGGGGACGTAGAGGCACATGAGCACACCGAGTCCCGGGCGGCCTCATACGGCCGCCCGGCCGCCCGAGCAGCGCAACGCGGCCCCGGCCGCACCGGCCTCGTCGGCCACTCCGGTCGCATCGATCAGTTCGCTGCTGGCTCCCGTTCCGGCCGGACACGACCTCACCGTGCTCCGGCTGTCCGAGCTGCGCGTCCTGCGCCGGGACGCCCAGCGCGACGAGGCCGACCTCAGTTACGTACGGCGGCTGCTGCAGGGGCGCATCGACATCCTGCGGGCGGAGCTGGCGCGGCGCGGGCCCACGTCCGTGGTCGCGGTGGGGGAGGGGTCGGTCGTCGAGCGGCTGTCGGAGATCCTTACGGACGCGCCGGCCCGGCACCGGTCGTCGGCACGGCACGTGACGCTGGGGACGCCGCACAGCGAGGAGTACGGGCGGCTGGCGGCGGAGATGCTGGCCGAGGTCGAGCTGTCGGATCTGGATGCGCGTACGGATGTTGAGCTGACGGTGGCGATGGGGCGGTTGGTGGGGTATGAGCAGCAGGTTTCGTTGCGGCGGCAGGGGTTGCAGCGGACGGCTGACGATTGCAGTGGGGAGATCGCGCGGCGGTATCGGGAGGGGGAGGCGCAGGTGGAGGACCTGCTGATCTGATTTCGCCCCCGCCGCCCCTACCCGTCCCATCCCGTTCCTGGGGGCTGCGCCCCCAGACCCCCGCTGGGTATGTCAGCCCCTCCGGCGTTTGAGGAGCGGGGGTTCGGGGGCAGCGCCCCCGAGGATGGGACGGGTAGGGGCGGCGGGGGCGAAGGAAAAGGCCGCGACACCTCCGCCGGGGTCCCCCTAGCCTGACCCCATGACCCCCCGCGCCGACATCGCCATACGCACCGTCACCGAGGACGGACTCCGGGAGTGGATCAGAGCCCTGAGCACCGGGTTCCTTCGGTCCCCCGAGGTCACCGACGTGGAGCTCGAGGCCCGCCGCGGAGGCTTCCTCCCGGGCCGCAGCCTCGGCGCGTACGACGGCGATCGCTGCGTCGCCACCTTCCGCTCGTTCCCGCAGGAACTGAGCGTCGGCGCCGGCAAAACCGTCCCCGCCGACGCGATCTCGAACGTCACCGTGTCCCCCACCCACCGCCGCCGAGGCCTCCTCACCCGCATGATGACCCAGGACCTCGCCGCCGCGAAGGAACGCGGGGATGTCGTCGCCACGCTGATCGCCGCCGAGTACCGGATCTACGGGCGCTACGGCTTCGGGCCCGCCACCTGGGCCTCCGAGTGGACGATCGACGTACCGCGCGCGGGCCTGGACCCCCGCTGGGCGGGCCCGGCGGACGGCGGCCGTATCGACCTCGTGGACGCGGCGGACGTACGCAAGCTGGGCCCCGACCTGCACGCGCGGCTCGCGCGGCGGCAGCCGGGTGCCGTCAGCCGGGACGAGCGCTGGTGGCAGGTCAACACGGGGCAGGTGCGGTTCGGGGAGTCGTGGGACGAGCCCTTCTACGCCGTCTACCGTTCCGCTGACGGCGAGGTCGAGGGGCTGGTGTCGTACGAGGCCGACGACAAGTGGGACGCCAAGCAGCCGCAGGACACCGCCGACGTGAACTGGCTGATCGCCACGACACCGGCCGCCGAGCGCGCCCTGTGGCAGTACCTCTGCTCGATCGACTGGATCACCAAGGTCAAGACCGGCTGGCGCGCCCCGGACGACCTGCTCCCCTTCTTCCTGCCGGACCCGCGCGCGGCCAGGATCGCCACGCACGCGGACTGGCTGTGGGTGCGGATCCTGGATGTCGTACGGGCTCTGGAGGCGCGTCCGTACGACGTCACGGCGGCCGGTGGCAGCCGTGGTCTGGTGCTGGAGGTCGTCGACGAGGCCGGGTTCGCCGGGGGGCGGTATCGGCTCGAGGTGTCAGGGGAAGGCGTCGGGTCCTGCACGGCCGGTGTCCGCGAGGCCGCCGAAATCACCCTGGATGTAAGGGAGTTGGCGGCGCTGTGGCTCGGCGACGAGTCGGCGGTGCGGCTGGCGGCGCTGGGGAGGGTGCGGGAAGAACGAGCGGGCGCCGCCCGTACGGCCGACGCCCTGCTGCGTACGTCCAGGCGACCTTGGTGCCCGGACATCTTCTGATGCGCTCATGATGCGCTTCTGATGCACTTCTGGTGCGCGTCTGGTGTGCTGGTGATTCGCTTTTGAGTCGACCTCCGTTCCGGTCGTGGTGGTGGCGGGCGAGCTCCAGGCTCCCCTCCGGAGAAGAGTTCGCCGCCAACCACTGGAAGGTTTCGCCATGTTCCTGAAGTTGGTCACCAACTTCACTGTACTTATCTCCACTTGGAGGCGTCTCATAACCACCTTCACTTGAACTCCACAAAGATGGCGGGAAGTTGTAGGGTTTTGTTGTGGAGCCCCAGAGGTCACACCAGGCGGTGGCCGACGCCCTGCGCACCCGGATCAGGTCCGGTGAGCTGCGGCCGGGCCAGCGCATGCCCACCCAGGCCAGGCTGGCCCAGGAGTTCGGCGTCGAGCGGGGTGCCGTGCGGAAGGCGCTGGGCATCCTGCACACCGAGCGGCTGCTGACCAACGTCAGCAAGGGCAGCCCGGCGACGGTCGCGCCCGACCCCGGGCCCGCGCTGACCGGCCCCGCCGCCCCGCCGTTGCCCACGACCGTCGCCCTCGCGCCGCGTATCGAGGCGGCCTTCGCGGCGCCCCACGTGAAGATCGACGCCCTGTGTCTGACGTCCGTGTCGCTCACCCTCGCCATCGGGGAGCCGCTGCGGCACATTCACGCCGGACGGCTGAATCCGGCCAGGATCGACGTCCGGGTGCTGCTGCCGAGCCGTGACATCGACCTCGCGTTCCCCTCGCCGGTGGAGTCGGCGGACGGTTCCCCCGCCGGGGCCTCGGCCACCGGCCGGCTGCAACGCCGCTGGCTGGCCCAGCGCAACGCCCAGGGCCAGGTGCTCCGGCACAATCTGCGTGCCCTGCGTACGTCCCACGGCATCGACGTACAGGTGACGTTCCGGGCGCTGCCGTTCACCCCACCCGTGAAGCTGTATCTGCTCAACGAGGCGGAGGCGCTCTTCGCGTACTACACGCTGAAGAGGCGCGAGGCGGAGATCGACCACGAGCAGGTGGAGATGTACGACGCCGAGGGCGTCCGGTCGATGCTGTTCGCGTTCGAGCGGGGTGCCGGGCTGCGCGACACGACGTTCGTCGAGCAGTCGCGGCTGTGGTTCAACGCGCTGTGGGAGACGATCAGTTCGGATCTGGTGCTCACCGGCTGACGCACTCACAAGGCTGGACCTGTGACCAGCAGGGCGAGTACGACGGCTCCGATGGAGCTGATGGTCGCGTTCCTGGCCTTGATGCCTATGGTGAGCAGCAGCAGTCCGACGACCCCGGAGGTTCCGTACTGCCAGCTGATGAACTGCTGGAAGCCGCTGATGAAGACGGCGGCGAGGAGAGCGATGGCGGGCATGGTGGTTCCTCCTTCAGGCTTTCGGGTGGCAGGTGCAGATCCAGTGCGGCAAGGTGTTTGCCAACTTCGTCGAGTTGGCACCAACTCTGAGTAGGTTGTCCCCACTTGGCCACTACTCATAAACAACTTTCAAACAACTCCACAAAGATGGATCGGAGTTGTAGCGTTTGGTTGTGACCCAGGAGAACGTGGCAGTGAACGGCAGCAGAAGACGGTCGCCCCAGGAGATCGCCGCCGCCCTGCGCGACCGCATCCGCACCGGCGACCTCCGGCCCGGTGACCGCCTGCCCACACAGGCGGAGCTGTCCGAGGAGTTCGGCGTCGAGCGCGGTGCCGTACGGGAGGCGCTGCGCATCCTGCAGGCCGAGCGGCTGCTGACCAACGTCAGCAAGGGCAGCCCGCCGCGCGTCGCGGAGGTGACCCCGCCCCGGGAGGGACCCCAGCCGACGATGGTGGGGCTGGCGCCGCGTCTGACGGACGCGTTCTCCGCGCCGCACGTCCGTGTCGACGCGGCCTGCCTCACCGCGGAGAGCCTGATGCTGGCGGTCGGTGAGCCGGTGCGGCTGGTCCACGAGGGCCGCATCCGTCCCCAGTCGATCGACGTACGCATCCTGCTGCCGTCCCGGGACATCACGCTGGCCTTCCCGGTGCCTGTCGAGGGGCGCAGCGAGGACGACCCTGTGCACCAGCGCTGGTTGGCTCAGCGCAACGCACAGGGCCATGTGCTCCGGCACAATCTGCTGGCCCTGCGCTCGTCCCACGGCATCGACGTACGGGTGACGTTCCGGGCGCTGCCGTTCACCCCGCCGGTGAAGCTGTACCTGCTCAACGGGACGGAGGCGCTGATGGCGTACTACATGATCGCCCGCCGTGAGGAGCCGGTGGAGAGCGGAGCGCCGCTGGACATGTACGACGCCCTGGGGACGGAGTCGCTCCTCTTCTCCTTCGAAAAGGGTGCCGGGGAACGGGACACGGCGTTCGTCGAGCAATCCCAGAAGTGGTTCGACGCCCTCTGGGAAACCATCACGACGGACCTGACACTCTCCTAGTGACCTCTGATACGACACAGACCGAACTGGCGTCCGCCGTGACCGAGCCCGTGATCGACTCCGCGACCGAGGACCTGAGGGAACTGATCGCCAGAGCGCGTGTCGTGCTCTGGGACTTCGACGGGCCGATCTGCCGGCTGTTCGCGGGGCACTCGGCGGAACAGGTGGCCATCGAGCTGGTGGTCTGGCTCGAGCGACAGGGGTTGCACGGCCTCCTCACGGCGGCCGAACGGGAATCCCCCGACCCGCATGTCGTCCTTCGCGCCGTCAACCTGCGCCACCCCGGCAGCGACCTGGTGGAGGAGCTGGAGGAACGTCTCACCCAGGAGGAACTGCGGGCAGTGCCCGGGGCGATGCCCACGGCGTACGCAGACGTTCTGATACAGACCTGGCAGGCGGTCGGCGCCCGCCTCGCGATCACCACGAACAACTCCGCGAGAACGGTGCGCAGTTATCTCCAGGAACGCGAGCTGACGAGGTGCTTCTCCCCGCACGTCTATGGCCGCACCCAGAACCTCCATCTGCTCAAGCCGGACCCGTACTGCCTCAACCTCGCCCTGGAGAGGATGGGCGCGGCTCCGTCCACCGCCCTGATGATCGGCGACAGCCCGGCGGACTACCGGGCGGCGTGCCGGGCCGGAGTGCCCTTCCTGGGCTACGCGCGTAACGAGCGCAAGGAGAAGGAGCTCAGAGCCGTGGGCGCACAGCTGATCGTGGATTCGTTCGAGCCGGTACTGGGTGTGGTTCGCGGTCTGTCGGGAACAGGTCAGGCCTGAATCATCAACAGGGTGAACACCATCGCCGCGCCGACGGCCAGCCCGGTGTGGCGGGCGCGCACGCCCACGGCGACCGCGGCGATGAGCAGCAGGCCCAGCACTCCGAGTACCTGCTGGGCCAGTCGTCCCAGGAGGAACTCGCAGAGCGCGCGGGCCGCTTGGAGCATGAGCATGTCCCCCACCCACCCCTTCCACTTTGCGGGAAGCATTCAACTGACCGTCCAATGTGACTGGTTGGCCTGAGAGTGGTCTGCCCGGCCTGGTTGATCCCTTAACCGGCCTGGTAGTTGATGGTTCAGTTGACTGGAATCTGTTTGGTTGTGGACCGGGAGCGGTACGGTCGAGGTGTGGAAAATGAGGAAGGGCGGCAGCCCGCCGACGGTGGCGGCAGGGCGTTCGACCGGGTAGCCGACGCCCTGCGGCACCGGATCGCGCAGGGGGTGTACCCCCTGCGCTCCCAGCTGCCCCCGCAGCGAGCGCTCGCCGACGAGTTCGCGGTGTCCCGGGACACTGTGCAGCGTGTGTTGAGGGAGCTGCGCGACGAGGGCTGGATCGAGTCCCGGCAGGGCAGCGGATCCCGGGTCGTCAAGGCGCGGGCGGTGCGATCCTCGACCGTCCCGGCCGGCGCGTCGCCGCCGGCGGTGACCCTGGGGCCACTCATCAGCGAAGCCTTCGAGCAACCCGAGGTCGATCTGGACGTCTACGCCCTGACGTCGGAGTCACTGGCCACGCACATCCAGCTCCAGCTGGAACGGATCAGAGCCGGCCTGATCAGGCCCTCGCGCATCACCCTGCGCCTGCTCCTGCCCACCGCGTCGGTCGACCTGCCCTATCTGCGGGCGGCCGACCCCAAGGACACTCCGCGGCTGAGGCAGCGTCTTGTCGACCTCACGCTCCGGCATGTGGAGTCGTCGTGGCGGACGCTGCGAGAACTGCGCGCCGAAGGGCTGGTGTCCGTGGCCGAGTTCAGTGTCCGCAGCGTGCCGATCGCCCCGACCTGGAAGCTGTACCTCATCAATGGCGTCGAGGCGCTGCACGGCCTGTACGTCCCGGTGCGGCGGCCGGTCGTCCTGGACAGCGGTGAGGAGATCCCGGCGCTCGACGTGTTGGGCCTCGGAGCCCCGCTGACCCGGTTCGTCCGGGACGCCGACCCGAACTCGCGGGGGTCGCTCTTCGTCGAGGGCGCACAGGGCTGGTTCGACGCCACCTGGGATCAACTGGGCCTGGAGCAGGACTGGAGTTCCGTCCGGTAGCATGCCCGCACCAAGTGAGCAACCGCTCCCGTCCTTGCGTATGAGAAGGCGAACACGCCTGCCTCGGACGATCTGATGCAGATGAGTGGCAAACCCACTCGTTGTGGCCAATGAGCCCGGGCTCCGGTCGTGCTGGACGCACCCCTGTGCATAGCGTTTGCCCAGCTGTGCGTTCTTTTCTCCACCTCGCGCGAGCAACCAGGAGCGGCCAGTGGGCGCACCCCCTGTTCCCCGGCCCCCCCAGCGGGAACGATCCACCGGCGCGCGGCCCGACGTCGTGTCCGCGTTCGTGCGGCAGGCCCCGCAGCTGGGAGTGGAGCGCGGTGGGCACCACAACCGCAACCATGTGCTCCCGCTGCCCGAGACCGTGTCGCATGTGGTCCCCGGCGAGGCGGGTTCGCGGGTGCTCGTGCGGGTCCGCCGGGCGGACGCGTTGCCGGTGGTGATCCGGACCTGGGAGCGTGAGTCGGCGATTCTGCACGCCGTCCAGGGAGTCGTGCCCCGGGCGCCGAAGTGTCTCGTCTCGCGCCCCGGCTTCGCGATCCACAGCTATGTGGACGGCGTACCGCTCTCCGAGGTGTCCGAGAACGGCAAACCGGTCGGCGCCCCGGTGGTCAAGGCGCTCGCGGAACTGATGTCCCAGGTGTCCCAGGTGCGCAGAGAGTCGTTGCCGAGCAGTCTGCCGCGCAACGAGAAGGACGGGCAGGGTTTCCTGCGGATGCTCGCGCACCGCGCGGATCGTGACATCCGGCAGTCCAATTGGGCTGTCTACGGTGGGCTGTTCGTCGCCCTGGGGGTCCCGGCGGACGCGCTGATCCGGATGGCTCAGCGGGTGCCCGTGATGGCCCGCAGGCCCTACAGCCTGCTGCACGCGGACCTGCACCGGGACAACGTGATCGTCACCTGCCACAACGATCCTTCTTCCCTCGCCTCCGTCGACTGGGAGCTGGCCACCTACGGTGACCCCCTGCACGACCTCGCCATCCACCTCGTACGTATGAGGTACCCGGACTTCCAGTGGAACGAGGTCGTGGACGCCTGGGCCGAGGCGATGCAGGCGACCCGGCCCGGTGCCGTCAACGGTCTGGAGCGGGACCTGCCGCGCTATGTGGCCTTCGAGCGGGCACAGTCCGTGTTTCCCGACGTCATGCGGGCGGCGCGCTCACTGGAAAAAACGTTCGACCAGGAGTCTCTCGCCGAGGCCACATCCGCGGTGAGCGCGGCGCTGAAAGAGGCGGCCGAGCCGCTGGGACTGGCCGATGTGCCGAGCGTGGCGGCGATCGAACAGGTCCTGTACCGCTGGCAGATGTCGTCGTCCCGGGAGGGTGACGGCGGGGGTGAGGGCGGCGGGGGGCGGCCGGCCATCCGCTGGACACCGGACAGGCGGGTCCCGGAGCGCCCCGAGTTTCCGCACGCCGCTGTGCGCCGCGCGCTGCTGGCCGAGGGCGCGGCACCGGCCGACCGGGTGTTCAAGGGGACCGCGCACCTCAACTCGGTGGTCCGGGTCGAGGGCGTCGACTTTCCCGTGGTGGTCCGGCGGCAGGTGGCGGCGAAGGCCAGTCGGCTCGAGTCGAGCTTCCTGAGCGAGCACGCAGTGCTCCAGGCCATCGAGGAGTCGGGCGCCCAGGTGGCGACGCCACGGGTTCTCGCCCTGGGCACCAGCTATCGCGGAGAGAGCTTCGCCGTCCACACGTATGCCGGCCGGCGGGACCTCGAACAGGCCCCCGGCCATCCGGTGGGCGGGCTCCTTCCGCACGAGGCGGACGCGCTCGTCGACCAGCTCGCCGCCCTGACGGGGGTCGACTACCACGGACTCGACCCGATGGCGGGCGGGGGGCACTTCTACCCCTGGCTGAGCGAGCAACTCGTCGTCCTCGTGGGCTCGTTGCCGCGTGAGTCGCAGCAACTGGCCAGGCTCCTCGGTCTGCCCGACGCCGACCGGCTCCGGGAGATCCTGGGCCGGCACGTGGTCAGCGACCGTGAACCGTCCTTGCTGCACGGTGACTTGAACCCCTGGAACCTCGTACGCCGGGACGACCGGATGGCGCTGACCATCATCGACTGGGAGATGGCGGTGGTCGGCGACCCGCTCTACGACCTGGTCCGCCACATGCACCTCACGCCGACCCGCTCGGAGATCCGCGAGCGCATGTTCAGCAGGTGGTCGCGGACGCTGACCCCCGAGTACACCGACAACTGGCAACGGGACTGGCGTGCGTACCGGGACATCGAGATCGTACGATCCGCCTACATCGACCTGGACCGGCTGGTCACCGGCGCGGGACTGGACGCCCCCAACGTCCGCCGGGCGGTCGAGTCGTACGCGATGACGCTGGCCTCGGCCACGGCCGCGCTCGGTCTGCCGACCCGTTCCCCGGAGAATCCGTACCTGGCGCGGGCGTTGGCCTAGCGGGACGGCGGTGCGGGCGCACGGGTCGCGGCAGTGCGTACCCTCGCCCCATGGCAGGAACAGGGCTGCGCGAGCGCAAGAAGCAGCAGACGTACCGACACGTGTCCGACATCGCGATCCGGCTCTTCCTCGAGAAGGGCTTCGACGCGGTGTCCGTCGCGGAGATCGCCGCCGCCGCCGGGATCTCCAAGCCGACGCTGTTCCGGTACTTCCCGGCCAAGGAGGACCTCGTCCTGCACCGCTTCGCGGATCACGAGGACGAGGCGGCGCGGGTGGTGCGGGCGGCCGGGGCGGGGGTGTCGCCGGTCGAGGCGCTGCGTCGGCACTTCCTCGACGGGCTGAGCCGCGAGGACCCGGTCACCGGCCTCAACGGCGCCCCCGGGGTGCTCGCCTTCCACCGGCTGCTCTACGGCACCCCCTCGCTGGTCGCACGGGCGTACGAGTACCAGCAGCGCTCGGAGGCCGTACTCGCCGTCGCCCTCGGCGACACCCTGGCGGCCCGGCTGGCGGCCGGCCAGATCATCGCCGTACTGCGGATCCTTGCCCAGGAGAACTGGCGGCGGATCGCGGCGGGGGAGACGGTGGAGGCGGTCCGGGGGGACGCGGTCGCGGCGGCGGAGGGGGCGTTCCGGCAGCTGGAGGCCGGGTTGCCGTGGCTGCGGGCGGGGGATGTGAGCAACGCTACCGGGTAAAATATTTAACTCGGTTACGGTAAATCGGTACGGTGGTGGAATGACGTCACCGCTCCGTGATTCCCTGCGCCGCGAACGCGCCCATCACGACATCTGCCGCGCCGCCCTCACCGCGATGATCGACGGCGCCCGGGAACACGTCGTCACCGGCGAGGACGTCTCCGCCTCCGGGGCCGACGCGGAGGTACTCGGATACCAGCTGCGCAGCAAGGCGAAGGCGCTGGGTGAACTGCCCGAAGGGCCCCTGTTCTTCGGCCGGTTGGACTTCGACGGCGGCGACCGGGGCGGCGAGCACCGCGGCGAGAGCTATCACATCGGGCGCCTGCGGATCAGCGAGCACCCGACCCGCCCGCCCCTCGTCGTGGACTGGCGGGCCCCCGTCTCCCGGGCCTTCTACCAGGCGAGCGCACGCGACCCGCAGGGCGTGGCCGTACGACGCCGGTTCGGCTGGGCACCCGGCAGCACGGGCGACTCCGCCGACCTGACCGGCCTGGAGGACGAACACCTGGACCATCCCGTCTCCGGGGAGCCGGCCGGTCCGGCGGGCGGTGCGGACGGGCTGGTCGCCCGGGAGATCGCGCGGCCCCGGGTCGGGCCCATGCGGGACATCGCGGCGACGATCCAGCCCGAACAGGACGACCTCGTACGGGCGGGCCTCGGCGTTTCCGTGTGCGTGCAGGGCGCCCCCGGCACCGGCAAGACGGCCGTGGGGCTGCACCGGGCCGCCTACCTCCTCTACACGTACCCCCAACGCGTCCAGCGCGGCGGCCTGTTGATCCTCGGCCCCAACCGCACGTTCCTCTCCTACATCTCCGAGGTCCTGCCCGCCCTCGGTGAGACGGGCGTGAGGCAGTCGACGGTCACGGACGAGATCGCGGGCCATCCGGTACGCGGGGAGGACGACGAACGGGCCGCCGTCGTGAAGCACGACGCGCGGATGGCGGAGGTGCTGCGCCGCGCGCTGTACGCACGGGTGAAGGTCGAGGGATATGCCAACTCCCTCGAGGTGCCCGACGATTCGTACCGCTGGCGGATCTCCGCGGCGGAGCTGGCGCGGATCGTGGCCGGCGTACGGGCCGAGGAGCCGCCGTACGCCGTGGGGCGTGAGCGCGTACGGACGCGGGTCGTGAACCGTATCCAGCGGGAGGCGGAACGGCGTGCCGGCCCGCAACCGAACGCGTGGGTACGGCGGATCGAGCGGGCGCGGCCGGTGGGGGCGTACGTCGAGGCGGTGTGGCCGCGGGTGCGTCCGGAGGAGGTGGTGGCCGAACTCCTGTCGGACGCCGGGGCGTTGGCGCGAGCGGCCGAGGGACTGTTGACGGAGGACGAGCAGCGGGCGGTTTGCTGGGCGCGTCCCCCGAGATCGTGGAAGTCGGCGCGGTGGTCGGCCGCCGATCTGGTCCTCCTCGACGAGGTCGCCGGGCTGATCGAGCACCCCGAGGGATACGGCCATGTCGTGATCGACGAGGCCCAGGACCTCTCCCCGATGGAGTGCCGGGCCATCGCACGCCGGGTGCCGTACGGCTCGGTGACGGTCCTGGGCGACCTGGCCCAGGGCACCACACCGTGGGCGGCACGGGAGTGGGGGCCCTTGCTGGGCCACCTGGGCAAGCCGGACGCCACGGTGATCCCGCTGACTGTCGGGTTCCGGGTGCCGAAGACGGTGGTCGCCTTCGCCAACCGACTCCTGGCCCGCCTGGACGTACCGGTGCCGCCGGCCCGATCCCTGCGCGGAGACGGGGAGTTGAGGGTGGTGACGGCGACCGACATCGCGGCGGAGACGCTGGCGGCGGTGCGCCGGGCGCTGGCCGGGGAGGGCTCGGTGGGTGTCGTCGCGGCGGACGGGGAGGTGGCGGCCGTCCGGGAGGTGCTGGATGCCGCGGGCGTGACGGTGAGCGGAGGACGGGTCGCGGTGATGCCGGCGACGGCGGTGAAGGGGCTGGAGTGGGACCACGTGGTCGTGGTGGAACCGGCGGCGATCGCGGAGGCGGAGGGCACGACCGGGCGCGGTCTGCATCGGCTGTACGTGGTGCTGACCCGGGCGGTGTCCCGGCTGGAGGTCGTACACGGGAGGGCGCTGCCGTTCTGAACCCGCCTCTAGTGTTCCTGGATGTCGACGGCCCGCTGATCCCGTTCGGCGGCACCCCGAAACAGTATCCGGACGGCTACCCGACGCACCGGCCCGCCCGGCCGCTGCCACTCCCGGCGGCGGGGACCAACCCCCTGCTGCCCCGGATCAACCCGGCCCTCGGCCCTCGACTGGCCGCGCTGGCCTGCGAGTTGGTGTGGGCGACGACGTGGATGGACGAGGCGAACGAGATGGTCTCCCCGTGGCTG
Organism: Streptomyces sp. NPDC047042; assembly: GCF_040644035.1. Lineage (NCBI taxonomy): Bacteria > Bacillati > Actinomycetota > Actinomycetes > Kitasatosporales > Streptomycetaceae > Streptomyces > Streptomyces sp. NPDC047042. The sequence continues at coordinate 58,784 of NZ_JBEYVP010000034.1, forward strand.
GGCCTGCCCACCCTCCCGGTGGCGAACTGGCCGGACCCGGACCCGTACGCGGACCCGTACGCCGGTGACCTGCCTGGCGGGCCAGGCGCGGCCACCGCGCCCGGCGTGCACTGGAAGACCCGCCCGCTCGTCGATCTCGCCGCCGGGCGGGACTTCGTGTGGCTCGACGACGAGGTGACCGATGCCGACCGCCGCTGGGTGGCCCAACACCACCCCGGCCGCGCCCTGTTGCACCGTGTCGACCCCCGACACGGCCTGCGGGACGCGGACTTCGTGGTCGTCGAGGAGTGGCTCCGAGAGTCGTGAGAGCGGCGGGCGCGACTCACGAAGCCCCTCGGGCCACTGCCGCGGCCGACGGCCTCCGGCGCCCGGCTCGTCCGGCGCCCGGCTCGTCCGGCGCCCTGCCCGTCCGGCGCCCGGCTCGTCCGGCCTCCGGCTCGTCCGGCGCCTGGCCCGTCCGGCCTCCGGCTCGTCCGGCGCCCGGCCCGTCCGGCCTCCGGCTCGTCCGGCGCCCGGCCCGTCCGGCCTCCGGGCCAGATGGAGCGCGGGCCAGCCGGAGCGCGGCCCGGCACGCTCGGTTCGGTCCGGGTGTCGGAGTTCACCGGGATGTCCAGCCGTCCGGCCGAGGCGGGTAGGGCGGTTGGTTGAGCAGGGGGCAGTCCTGCTTGCGCCCCTGCTCAAGCCCCGACGTACCCCGCCAGATGCTCCCCCGTCAGCGTGCTGCGGGACGCCACCAGGTCTGTCGGGGTGCCCTCGAAGACGATGCGGCCTCCGTCGTGGCCCGCGCCCGGGCCCAGGTCGATGATCCAGTCCGCGTGGGCCATGACCGCCTGGTGGTGCTCGACCACGATCACCGACTTGCCGGAGTCCACGATCCGGTCGAGCAGGCCGAGCAGATGTTCGACGTCGGCGAGGTGGAGGCCGGTCGTCGGCTCGTCGAGGACGTACACGCCACCCTTCTCGCCCATGTGGGTGGCCAGCTTCAGGCGCTGGCGTTCGCCGCCGGACAGGGTCGTGAGGGGCTGGCCGAGGCTAAGGTAGCCGAGGCCGACGTCCGCGAGCCGGTCCAGGACGCGGTGCGCGGCCGGCGTACGCGCCTCGCCCGCCCCGAAGAACTCCTCCGCCTCCGTCACCGACATCGCGAGCACCTCGGCGATGTCCCGGCCGCCGAGACGGTATTCCAGGACCGCCGCCTGGAACCGCTTCCCCTCACAGTCCTCGCAGGTCGTGGCCACCCCGGCCATCATCGCCAGGTCGGTGTAGATGACACCGGCACCGTTGCAGGTCGGGCAGGCGCCCTCGGAGTTCGCGCTGAAGAGGGCCGGCTTGACCCCGTTGGCCTTGGCGAACGCCGTACGGATCGGGTCGAGCAGCCCGGTGTACGTCGCAGGATTGCTGCGCCGGGAGCCGCGGATCGGCGTCTGGTCGACCGCCACCACACCCTCGCCGACGGCACCCCGCGTCTCGACCAGCGACCCGTGGATGAGCGAGCTCTTGCCCGACCCGGCGACCCCGGTCACCACGCACAGCACCCCGAGCGGGATGTCCACGTCAACGCCCTGGAGGTTGTGCTTCGTCGCGCCCCGGATGGGCAGCGTGCCGGTGGGCTTGCGGATCGCCTCCGCCGCCTTCAGCGCGGAACGGTCGTCGAAGTGGCGTCCGGTGACCGTACCGCCGCTCCGCAGCCCCTCCACGGTCCCCTCGAAACAGACCGTGCCGCCCGCCGTACCGGCGCCGGGGCCCAGGTCGACGATGTGGTCGGCGATCGCGATCACCTCGGGCTTGTGCTCGACCACGAGCACGGTGTTGCCCTTGTCGCGCAGCCGCAGCAGCAGGTCGTTCATGCGCTGGATGTCGTGCGGGTGCAGGCCGATCGTCGGTTCGTCGAACACGTACGTGATGTCGGTGAGGGCGGAACCGAGATGGCGGATCATCTTCACGCGCTGCGCCTCGCCACCCGACAGCGTGCCCGAGGCGCGGTCGAGCGCGAGATAGCCGAGACCGATCTCCACGAACGAGTCCAGCGTGTGCTGGAGCGCGGTGAGCAGCGGCGCGACCGACGGCTCGTCGAGGCCACGGACCCACTCCGCCAGGTCCCGGATCTCCATCGCGCAGGCGTCCGCGATGCTGATCTTGCCGATCCTCGACGACCTGGCCCCCTCGCTGAGCCGGCTGCCCTCGCACTCGGGACAGGTCGTGAAAGTGACCGCCCGTTCCACGAACGCCCGGATGTGCGGCTGCAGCGCCTCCTTGTCCTTGGACAGGAACGACTTCTGGATCTTGGGGATCAGCCCCTCGTAGGTGAGGTTGACGCCGTTGACCTTGACCTTCGTCGGCTCGCCGTAGAGGAAGTCGTGCATCTCCTTCTTCGTGAACCGGCGGATCGGCTTGTTCGGGTCGAGGAAGCCGGACTGGGCGTAGAGCCCCACGGTCCACTGGCTGTCCGACTTCCACCCCGGGATGGTGAACGCGCCCTCCGCGATCGACTTGGAGTCGTCGTACAGCTGTGTGAGGTCGATGTCGGAGACCGCGCCCCGGCCCTCGCAGCGCGTGCACATACCGCCGGTGCGGTTGTAGGTCGCCTTCACCGCCTTCTTGTTGCCGACGGCGATCGCCCCGCTGCTGCGGACCGACGCGGTGTTGAAGGAGTACGCGCTCGGCGGCCCGATGTGCGGATCCCCCAGCCTGCTGAAGAGGATGCGCAGCATCGCGTTGGCGTCGGTGGCGGTGCCGACCGTGGAACGCGGGTCGGCGCCCAGCCGCTGCTGGTCGACGATGATCGCGGTCGTCAGCCCCTCGAGTACGTCCACCTCGGGGCGCGCCAGCGTCGGCATGAACCCCTGGACGAACGCGCTGTACGTCTCGTTGATCAGCCGCTGCGACTCGGCGGCGATCGTGTCGAACACCAGCGAGCTCTTGCCCGAACCGGAGACCCCGGTGAACACCGTCAGCCGACGCTTCGGCAGCTCGATACTGACGTCCTTGAGGTTGTTCTCGCGCGCGCCGTACACACGGATCAGGTCGTGGCTGTCGGCACCGTGCGCCGCGTCGGTCACGCCCGCCGCGCCGGCCGAGCCCGCCGCGTCGGCCGCCTGCGAGTCCGTCCTCGTGGTCCTGCTCATCGGGTCTCCGTCTCGTCCGTCTTGTCTGTCTCGTCCTCGTACGGTTTTCCTACTGGGTGGTGCTCGGCAGGGTGTGACGCGACCCCTGACCCTTCAGCTCTCAGCCCTTCGGCTTCTGCGAGATCCGCACCAGGTTGCCCGACGGGTCGCGGAACGCGCAGTCGCGCGGGCCCCACGCCTGGTCCATGGGCTCCTGGAGCACCTCGGCGCCGGAGGCCCGTACCCTCTCGAACAGGGCGTCGAGGTCGTCGGTGCGGAAGACGAACATGGGCATGACGCCCTTGGTGAGCAGCTCCTGCAGGGTGTCCCCGTCGGCCTGGGAGCGGCCCGCGTGCGGCTGGGAGAGTACGAGTTCGAGGTCCGGCTGCGCGGAGCTGCCGAGGGTGACCCAGCGGTGTTCGCCGGATGCGACGTCGTTGCGGACCTCGAAGCCGAGCGCGTCACGGTAGAAGCCGAGCGCCTCGTCGGGGTCGTTGACTGTGATGTGGCAGTACTGCAGTGCGATGTCCATGCCGACAACGCTAGGCGGCGGCCGTACGGCCCGCTTCTCGAATCCTGCTCGGTACGTTTTTGATGTCCGGCGCCTCCGTGACCTGCGCGTCCGCCGTCGGCGGGTTTCTGCTCGGCCGGGTCTGCACCTTCGCCACGCAGGCCGGCATCGCCGTCACCGCCTCGTGTTCCCTGCTCCGATACGCGCTCGGCGTCTCACCGACGATCTCCGTGAACCGCGAGCTGAACGAGCCCAGCGAGGTACACCCGACGGTCATGCACGCGTCGGTGACACTCATCCCGGCGCGGAGCAGCGTCATCGCCCGCTCGATCCGCCGGGTCATGAGATAGCTGTACGGCGTCTCGCCGTAGGCGGCCCGGAACCGCCGCGAGAAGTGCGCGGGGGACATCAGCGCGCGCTGGGCCATCGTCGGCACGTCGAGCGGACGCGCGTACTCCCGGTCGATCAGATCCCGTGCCCGACGCAGATGCGCGAGGTTGGCGAGTTCCTGCGGGTCCATTCCGCGACCGTACCACCGGCCCTCGGCGCCGGTCCTGATCTCGACGGATGCCCGGAATAGGATCCAACCGGCACCCGAGAACGCGTCGGCGAAGACGAAGACGAAGACGAAGGCGAAGACGAAGGCGGAGGCATCGGCATCATGGAAGAGCCGCACAATCCGCGTGGTCCACACGAGCTGGACGAAGCGGCGGACGTGTTCCAGCGGCTGCGTCCGCGCCTGTTCGGCATCGCCTACCGCGTCCTCGGAAGCGTGTCCGAGGCCGAGGACGTCGTGCAGGACGCGTGGGTACGTTGGCAGGGCACCGACCGCGCGGTGGTGCTGGATCCCGGGGCGTTCCTGGCGAAAACCACCACCCGCCTGGCGATCAACGTGGCCCAGTCGGCGCGGGTACGACGTGAGGCGTACGTGGGTCCGTGGCTCCCGGAGTTCGTGGACACCCGTACGGATCCTCAGGTCGGCGCGGAGCGCGGCGAGGCGCTCGAGCTGGCCGTACTGCTGGTCCTGCAGAAGCTGAACCCCGTGGAACGGGCGGCCTATGTGCTGCGGGAGGCCTTCGACTATCCGTACGACGAGATCGCGGCCATGCTGCAACTGGGCCAGGCCAACACCCGCCAGCTCGTCAGCCGGGCCCGCAAACGTCTGTCGGCCGAGCGCCGGGATCCCGTGGACGCGACCCAGCACCGGCGACTGCTGGAAGCCTTCATGGCGGCGGCACGGGAGGGTGACGTCGCCGCGCTGGAGAACATGCTGTCCGCCGACGTCGTCGCCTACGCGGACGGCAACGGCATGCGAGGCGTGGCACGGCTGGACGTCGCGGGCGTCGGACGCGTGGCCAGGATCAGCGCCTTCGCCAAGAAGTTCTTCCCGGGGGCCGACTACGCCGTGGTCGAGGCCAACGGCAGCCCCGCCATGCTGGTCGCCAAGGAGGGCCGAGCCATCGCCCTGATGAGCGCCACCGTGGGAGCGGACGGTATCGACGGGCTGTACTGGATCCTGACACCCGAGAAGCTACGGGCGTACGAGCGCTCGGCCCACAGACTCACCACGGGCCGGCGCTGACGCGCACACACGAGCACTTGCACATCCCCCGCCACTTTCAAGCTATAGCGCAGTGGGGGGCTTGCGGCAAGACCCCCGTGGTGCCGCAGAATCGTCGGCCGAGGCAGCCCGGACCCGTGGAAATCGCGGGTGCCGCGGGGATCGCGGTCAATGAGGGCTGCCGATGATGGGGGTCTCATGATTGACGTGATCGTTGTCGGCGGCGGACCCACCGGCATGATGCTGGCGGCCGAACTGCGGCTGCACGGCGTGCACGTGGTCGTACTGGAGAGGGAGGCGGAGCCGACGCCGGTCGTTCGTTCGCTCGGTCTGCATGTGCGCAGCATCGAGGTGATGGACCAGCGCGGTCTGCTGGAGCGGTTCCTCGAGCACGGCAAGCAGTACCCGGTCAGCGGCGGTTTCTTCGCCGCCATCGACAAGCCCGCGCCCGAACACCTGGACACCGCACATCCGTACGTACTCGGCATCCCGCAGCCCCTCACCGAGCGCCTGCTGACCGAGCGCGCCGTCGAACTCGGCGCCGAGATCCGGCGCTCCTGCGAGCTGGTCGGACTGAGCCAGGACGAGACGGGGGTGACCGCGGAACTCGCCGACGGCACCCGGCTGCGCGCACACCATCTCGTCGGCTGCGATGGCGGCCGCAGCACGGTACGCAAGCTGCTCGGCGTCGGTTTCCCCGGCGAACCCACCCGCGTCCAGGCGCTGTTGGGCGAGATGGAGGTGGGCGTACCGCAGGAGACGGTGGCCTCCGTGGTGGTCGAGGTGCGCAAGAAGGAGAAGTGGTTCGGCCTCGGGCCCATGGGCGGCGAGGGGGTGTACCGGGTCGTCGTACCCGCCGACGGGGTGACCGAGGACCGCTCGGCGCCGACCCTGGACGAGGTCAAGAAGCAACTGCGCGCGTACGCCGGTACCGACTTCGGTGTGCACTCGCCGCGCTGGATCTCCCGCTTCGGCGACGCCACCAGGCAGGCCGAGCGCTACCGCGTCGGCCGGGTGCTGCTGGCCGGCGACGCGGCGCACGTCCATCCGCCGGTCGGCGGACAGGGGCTCAACCTCGGCATCCAGGACGCGTTCAACCTCGGCTGGAAACTGGCCGCCGAGCTCTCCGGCCGGGCACCGGCGGGCCTGCTCGACAGCTACCACGCCGAACGCCACCCGGTGGCCGCCGACGTACTGGACAACACCCGAGCGCAGACGCTGCTGATGTCCGCCGACCCGAACCTCCAGCCGATGCGCCGACTGCTGTCGGAACTGATGGACTTCGAGGACGTCAAGCGCCACCTGATCGAGAAACTGACCGGAATCGGCATCCGCTACGACTTCGGCGACGGCGAGACGGGCGGCGACGGGTCCAGCCATGATCTGCTCGGCCGCCGCCTCCGGGACGTGACGCTGAAGAGGGGCCGGCTGTACGAGCAGACCCACGCCGGCCGAGGCCTGCTCCTCGACCAGACCGGGCGCCTGACGGTGTCGGGCTGGGAGGACAGGGTGGACCACGTCGTCGACAGCAGTGACGAACTGGCCGAACTCGACCTGCCCGCCGCGCTGTTGCGACCGGACGGTTACGTGGCCTGGGTCGGCGAGGACCAAGGGGGCCTGCTCGAGGCGCTGCCGAAGTGGTTCGGCGCTGCGGCGAGTTGAGGATGCCCTACGGCGGGCTGTAGCGCTGGCGCGTGTGTGCGGTGGCGCCGCAGGCGCTCTGTCGGGGTGCGGGGCGGCGGGTGTGTACTTGAGGCCCGCCGGGGGGCGGGGGCTTGCCGCATTTTCGGGATCGAGGGGGACGTATGCCGAGCACGCCGGATCCAGGAGTACCCGAGTCGGCTCGCGAGGACGAGGAGGAGCCCTGGCTGGACAAGCGCGAGGTCGCCGCGCTGTGGCCGGTGCGCGAGGACTGGCTGCCGGGAACCGCGCATCGTGCTGATGTCCGCACCCGCCGGTTCGGCGGGGAGAGCCGGGGCACGTACGGGGCGGCGCCGACCTACTACTCGTATCACCCGGGCGATGTACGGCGGGCCGCGACGGATATCGCCGAAGGCCGTGTGGACATCCCGTCGGTCTGGCGCACTGACACCCCCGAGGGCCGACGGGCGGAGTTCTGGAGCATCTTCCGGTTCCGTCTCACCTGCGGGGTCATCCTGGCGTTGTTTGTCTCTGTGGTGGGGGTGGTGGTCTACGAGATCGTGTCCTGAGCCGGCGGGCGGCGGTCGCCGGCGGCGTGGCGATAACGTGATCGTCATGACGGCTGAGGGCGAGGCGCTGGTCGGCGGAATGGCGAACGCGGGGGCGATCTTCCGCCGTGGCACGCTGGTGGAGCGCCCGGCGCCGCGCAACGCGCACGCCCTGCACGCGTACCTCCTCGCCCTGAAGGAACACGGCTTCGACGCGGCGCCGACCCCAGTCGGCCTCACCGAGGACGGCCGCGAACAGCTCACCTTCATCCCCGGAGACGTGGCTCTGCCGCCGTTCGCGGACTGGGCGATGACGAGGACGGCCCTGGAATCGGTGGGGAGGCTGCTGCGGCGCCTGCATGAGGCCGGCGCGGCCGTCGAGATCGACACCGGTGCCGGGTGGCCGGGGGACCTGGCCGACCCGGAGGGGGGAACGATGCTGTGCCACAACGACGTATGCCCGGAGAACGTCGTCTTCCGCGACGGCAGTGCCGCTGCCCTGATCGATTTCGACATGGCAGCCCCGGGCCGCCCGCTCTGGGACGTCGCGATGACCGCCCGCTATTGGATTCCCCTGCTCGACCCGGCGTCCGCGGCCCCCTCCTACCCCTCCTCCTCCGGGCTGGACGCGCCCGTACGGCTGCGGATCCTTGCCGACAGCTACGGCCTTACGCCGCAGGACCGCGCCGAGTTGCCCGACGTCATCGAGCAGGCCACCGAGGTCTGCCGAACGTTCGTCGCCCGCCGAGTGGCTGACGGCGACCCGGTCTACGTCCAGGCGCTGGCCGAGCGAGGCGGATGGGAACGCTGGGACCGTATCCAGACCTGGCTGGGGGAGCGCCGCGAGATGTTCACGGAAGCGCTGCTGAACCGACCGCCTGGAGGGTCAGGACCGGGCACTACTCAAGTGCGAGATACCGACTGAAGGCTTCATGGCTGTCGGGAGTGAAGCGCCACTCGAGCAGGGCCGAGCGAAGCTCCGGCTCGGTCAGCCAGCCGTACCAGGCGACCTCGTCGGGATCGGGAACCACGGAATCCGGCATCACGGAATCCGGCATCACGGCTTCGTGCACGCCGAGCCAGTGAGGACTGAGGCCGGCCCGGTTGACGAACGTGAACAGCAGGCGCGGCAGCACACGAACACCCAGTTCTTCGGCCAACTCCCGCGCGGCGGCCTGCTCGTAGGACTCGCCGACAGTCACCGCGCCACCGACAACAACCTCATACAACCCGGGGAAGCGCGAAAGGTGTTCCGCCCGCCGGTGGACAAGAACCCGCCCGAGCCCGTCACGACACACGGTCACGGCGACCCGATGCAGCCAACGTTCCCGAATGGCCTGCCGACGGCTGACCACCCCCACCACACGATCGCGACCGTCGACCCGCTCGACCAGTTCATCCACGCGGTACACCGGCTCCGGAGACGTCACTTGTAGGGCGGCAGGTTGTTGGTCGGGTTCCCGGGACTCCAGTCCATGTGGGTGACGAGGACGGTCAGGACGAGCACCACCGCGATCACGACGAGCACCCCCACCCAGAAACCGTCCGCGGGCACCGGACGATGCGGATCCGGTGAGCTGCCCGGCCGGTCCCCCTCGCCCTCACCGGCAGGGTCCCCGGCGTCACCGTACCCATCGGGCCCCATGGCACCTCCTCCGCCAAGGCCATGGCACCGCACGGCGGGGCGGGCGTCAAGACCGCCCGCTGCGCCTGGTCTTCAGAGGTGGAGTTCGGGTGGGAAGCCGGTCCAGCGCAGCTCTGCGGGCAGGTGCCGCATGTCGTTGTGGAAGAGCACGGAGGACGGCCTGCCGGGTGCGTAGCGGATGACCGTCAGAGCCGCGTTGCCGTGGTTGAGGCCCATCCAGCGCCACTCGGGTGCGTCGATGGCGGCTCGGACCAGCCATCCGACGAGGAAGTTGTGTGTGACGACCAGTTCGTGGCGGGGGCGATCGCCGTCGACCGGGCCTGTGAATGCCGCGAGAGCTTCCCGGGCCAATGCTGGGCCCCGGTTGCGCTCCTCTTCCGGAACCTGACCGAGGAAGCCGAGCATGGCGTCGGCAGAATCCGGCGGCAGCTCGTCCTTTGTGGGCAGGTAGGGGATGTAGTCGCCGGCCAGTTCCGACTGGTGCAGCGGGACGGCGTCGTCAAGTTGTGCGCTGATCAGCCGGGCCGTCTGCTGCGCCCGGGGCAACGGCCCGTGGTGTATTGCGGAGAGCGGGGTGCTCTTGAGCCGTTCACCGAGCAGAACAGCTTGACGCCGCCCGCTGTCCGTCAGGGTCGTCTCATCCGCTGACGCTTCACCGTGCCGGGCGAGGTAGAGGTATCGGGTGGCTGTGTCTGTCATGTCCCGGGCTCCGTCGTCATCCGTGATCTTGTGTGTCAGGGATGGACGCTGAGCTGTGTGCGCGTAGTTCCGTCGCGGCTGTCTCGTCTCGGATCTGCCCGAGCTGTTTGTCGATCCGTCCTCGCGCGATCAACGTTCCCAGCCTTCCAGGCAAACCGCGGGTGCCGGGCAGGTCGGTCGGTGTCCCGGCGAGCCTCAAGGGCTTCCCGGTGCGGAGAACCAGCACACGGGTGACTCTTCCCTCCCCATCCACATGGGATCTCGGCTCCGCTGCCAAGCAGCGCCGGGATCGTCCTGTCCGAGGTCCCCCAGCCGTACGCCCCAGAACGCGCATCCTTGGTGCTCGCTGCGGAAGACGAGTGTCCTGTCTCGGATAAGTCCGGGCATCGTGCTGCGCTGACCTGCGGTGCCCGGACTTGAGTGAGACGGGATTCGTCGGTGTGTCTCACCAAAGTCCGGGCAGGGAGCCATGCTCTCGCAGGGTCGGATATCGGTCGCCGTGGTCGTGATGAACTCAGGCGTCGGCCGGTGTGGCGTCGAGGGCGGCAGGGTCGAAACCGGCCTCGGCCAGGACGACGGCGGCGACTCCGCGGCCGACCTGGGCGAGTCCGATCAGCAGGTCATCGCAGTCGATGCGATCGGAGCCGTTCTGCTCGGATCGTGCCTCCGCGATGGCGATGGCCTTGCGGGAGTAAGGCGTCCAGGCGATGCGCTCCGCTGCCTGGGAGGCGCCCATGCTCAGCCGGGTTCCGACGGATTGGTGGACCGTCTCCGGCGAAACATCTGCGGCTTGCAAGAGCCGGGTGGCGCTGTTTTCCTCCGTGGTCAGTCCCCAGAGCAGGTGCTCTGTGCCGATGTAGTTGTTGCGGTGGTGCACTGCCGCCTGCTTGACGTGGGTCATCGCCTGGCGGAGCTCGTCGGTCATCATCTCCGGGCTGTAGCGCTTGTGCGGGGCATGGAAGCGCTGCTGCACCGCCTGTCGGGTCACGCCCAAGGCAGCGCCGATGTCGGTCCATGAGGAGCCGTGCATCCGGCAGTGCTCGACGTAGTCCTCGACCAGGTCGTCTGCCAGCGCCTGCATCTGGCCTGCGAGTTGGGCGGCGACGGTCAACAGGGCGAGCCAGTCGGGCTGTTCTTGTCCGCCGGGACGGTGCGCGGTGTCGCACCTTCGGTCGACTTCTGCGATGAGGTCGTCAAGGTCTGGGAGAGCCATGAGGCAAGTACGCCTTGACAGTTTTGAATTGTCAAGGAGGGCTTGCGCATCTGGCGGCTTTCAAGCGGCCTTGTTCTCGCGCAAGATCTGCGTGACGCGGCGGATCATGGCGCCGGTCTTGCCGGCGAGGGCGGGCAGGTTGGTGACATAGGCGGGGTGGTTTGGCGGGAGCCGTCGCGTGAACTCCTTCATGAAGCGGTCGACATCGCTGGGGAACATGCTCTCGGCGAGGAGGGATCGCCAGGCAGGTGAGGCGACCAGCGACATCATCGTGACGGCCGCTGGATAGGCCGCCGCGTAGAGCTGTGGCCCCCAGGACAGGTAGGGGCCGCGGGGCTTGGCGAGTCCCTGGCCGAGGGCGTCCGGGACGAGCGTGTAGTGATGCGCCGCGAACAGTTTCCAAAGGGCGCCGCCGGTCCGAAAGCACTCAGCGGTGACTCTCTCTCCATGACGTCGGACGAGGCGGTGGTGGCGACGCTGAGCCCAGAGGGTTTCTGGCATCTGCGCGAGGTCAACCTGTTCGCGCGTGACAGTGACGGCTTCGCCGATCCAGAGCCTGTGCTGGAGGCAGGCGTGGGTGTAGATGGGGATCCAGGCCATGACGTGCTGGCCTGGCGTTCGGGTGGCCGTGCAGCGTCGGCAGGCCCAGCGTCGTCGTAGGCGCATGGACACGACCGGAGGCAGGGAGCGGCCCAGAGGGCTCATGCCGTGCTCGTGGCTCCAGCGCAGTTCCGGCAGTGCGTGCCAGAACGTCTCCCGGGGCAGGCCGGTGAGGATCGTCAGACGCCGCAGAAGCGCGGTGACGGAGTCGTCGTCGTGCGCCAGCCATCGCGAGGGGGTGTGGAGGCGTTCTGCGGGAATGCGGTTGGCGCGGGCCAGCCGCTCGCAGTACGAGTTCAGGGTCTCGTTTGGGAACGGGGGGAGGGGCCGGGGCAACGGCCGGAAGATCACAGGCCGAAAGGGTGTGGTCATCCAGCGGATCTCCGAGGAGTGGACTGGCCGGACTGAGTGGATTCACTGCTGTGGTCGATGCGGATCGTGGTCAGGACGGAGCGGGTGATGCGCTCGCTGCCATCCAGGATCGCGGTGACGGCTGCGGCGCGGATCAGGTGGGAGAGGCTTCCGATCATGCCGCCGGTGCGCTGGTGTAGATACTTCGACAGCCGCACCAGGGTTCCGGGTTCGTGCTGATGCAGCCGCAACGTGCCCTCCAGGCTGGCCACCAGCGACCGCCATTCGGCGTTGAGCGGGAAGGGGCCGGTGCGGATGAGCACGCAGCGGCCGGCGAGCTGGCTGCCGCGGATCCCGGCGAACAGCCCGGAGTGTTCGACGTTGATCCCGGCATATACGAACGTGGCGGGCAGGTGCTCGGTGAAGTACTTGAGATGGTCCGACAGCTCCTCGCCTGCGGTCGTTGCGTGGTTCATCAGGTGGATTTCGTCGACCAGGACCAGGTCCGTGCGGGCCTCGATCAGCACTTGGCAGACCGCGCTGGTGACGTCGGTCGTGTTGTGCCGCGGCGTGATGAGCGGCAGACCGAGGAACCGGGCGAACTCCATCGCCAGCTTGCGGGGTGAGCCACGAGGAGGAGCGGTGATGTAGACGACCGGGATGCGGTCGCTGCCCGGATAGCGTTGCCGGACGCGCAGCTCATGGAGGCGAGCGAGCTGCTTGAGGGCGGTTGTCTTGCCGGTGGTCCACTCGCCGGAGACGATCAGTCCGCGACGAGCCCCGTGTTCGCGTTGATTGAGCAGGGTCAGCAGGCGGCCCTGGTGGGCGATCTCCTTGACCGTGGAGGTCCGCACGACCTGGAGTTCGGAGTGGTAAGCGATGCGAGCCTCGTCGTAGGCATCCCTCTGCACCCTGTCCAGCGCCTGCCACCGGTCGTCGGGCAGCAGGTCGAACGTGGCGGGATCGGCGTCCACGAAATGCCGCCACCCGGATAACGTGGTGGACGGGTCGGTGCGTGGTTCCCCGGCGGGGGCCTCGTCGTCCGGCTCGGGCGGTTTTACCACCATCGTTCGGCCTCCTTCCGGGCGTCGAAGATCTCCAGCGGGATGACGTCGGCGAGTTCGTCGTCCGCGCCCTCACCGGTGTCGTCTTTGCCGGACTCGGGCGGGTCCGGGGGCGTCCAGGGCCGGTCGGGGGCACTGGTGGTGCGGGTGCGGGCGGCGACCTTGCGATCCCTGCGACTGCCCCGCTTTGGCTCCGCCGGCATGGCCGCGGACTCTTGTGGTCCGTCGCTGGCCCGATCCAGCAGCGCGAGGGCGGCCTGGGCGATCTCCTCCTCGCTGACAGGATCGGTGCCGCGCCGGGCCAGAATGCGGCGGGCATGGTCCCAGGCCAGCTCGCCCATGGGTGTCGGGGCGGTGCGAAGGTGCCGCCAGACAGCGGTGATCCAGCTGCCTTGGCGGTGGTTGCGTACCCAGACGCGGGAGATGTCATAGGGGTCGTAGTGGACCTCCCAGCTCCGCCCGTCAGGGCCCATGCCGGAGGGCTGCCGACGGAACGGGTTCAACTCCGTGCTGTCGTAGGTGCGGTGGTTGATGCGGATCCCATAGGAGTTGATCGTCCGCCAGCGCCGGGGCAGAAGCTCGATGTACTCATCGGGGCCGAGCGCGACCGGGACGTGCCCGGCGGCTGCGACCAGGGCGGCGTACTTCTCGTTCGGGCTCAAGGCCTTGCCGGGCATCAGCGGATCGCGCAGCCCGTCGTGCGGCCGGTTCTGCCAGTGGACGATCCATTCCTGCAGCAGTTCTTGAAGCTGGTGGATCGTCCAGACCGCCTCGGCGGCCGGATCGGTGCCGCGGTGTTCGGTGCTGCGTCCCTTGTGGCCGGGAAGGTGCTGGACGAACATCGTGGCCACCGAGCCCAGCGTCTTCTCGATGTGCGGCTTGTCCGTCGGGGTATCGGGGTGGGCGGGCTGGAAGGAGATGCCCAGCGATTGGCAGGCCGAGCGGAACGTGTCGGAGATATAGGCCTTGCCCCGGTCGCAGACGATCGTCTCCGGCGTGATCACGGGGACCGCCGCCGCCTGGGCCAGCCGTTCGTCCAGCGCCATGAGCGAGGTGTGCGGCAGCACTGAGCGGGACATCCGCAGGGCGTCCGCCCAGCCCGGACGCATCGGCTCTGGCGTCATCGCCCGGGCCAGCAGCAGGGCTGCGTCCACCGCCTTCGTCGACGGCCGCAGCACCGCCGCGGCCAGCGTGCGGGTCGCGATGTCGACGATGCCGGTCAGCTCGACGGTGTCCACCGTGCCGTCGTCGTGAACGACCAGCACGTCCAGCGGAGTCGAGTCGATCTCCATCACCTCGCCCGGGCGGGCCGCGGTGAGCTGGCCGAACATGCCGTCCGGCTGCTTGGCCAGCGAGCGGCGGGTGCGGGCCGAGCCCAGCGTGTGCCGCCCGGAGCTGACCGCATTCAGCAGCCGGTAGAACGTCGCGCGCGACGGCAGTGGCACCACTCCGGGGCCGTGCTCGGCCTCCAGGAGGCGTTCCATTCGGCGCCGCAGCACCTGCGCGGAGACCGTGGACCGGCTGGTCTGCTCGTCCACGATCTTCCGAAGGGCCTCGACCACCCGCCGGTCGGTGCGGCCCATGCCGTCCGAGACGGTCCGCAGCCGCGGGTCGACCAGCCCGAGCACTCCCTCCCGCTCGAACCGGGCCCGCATGTCCTGGAGGACGGTCAGCGACACCGCCGTCCCCGCCGCCGCCAGCTCGGCTGCCTTCGCCAGTTCCCGCTGACGCAGGGACCAGACCGCCGGGTCGTACTCGGGTTTCACCGGGTCGTGCGGATCGTCCAGGGGCCGCCCGGTGAGCATCTCCACCAGGTGCCGCTGCCACCACTCGGCCCGCTCAACCGCCCTGGCCGGGAGTCCTTCCAGGGCTCCAGCCGGTGGGACGACCGTCCGCACCGAGGCCGGTGTGACCACCTCGAAGCCGGTGGAGGACAGCAGATGGGCCAGCATCACCACGCTCGCTGACTGGCCCTCGTCGACCAGCCGGACGGCAGTCCCCTCCAACGCGGTGACCGTATGAAGCCGTCCGTCGAAGCGCACCAGGTCACCCGCTCGCAGCAGCCGCGGACGCGACGACATCCCCGCCTCCCTCCCATACTTCGCCATGCCGGACCTGCGTGTCCGCCGACAACAGCCCGCTCTCCAAGTCCGTGGTCAGAGTCCGGCGCCAGAGCAGATGGAACAGCACCGGCAGCACCGCGATCTGATCACCCACCCTCCGAGCCCCGTCCAGTAGACCGGCGTCGTCGGCGAATACCTCCACCAGGCGATCGGCGACGTCAGGGTGGTGTACCCGCGGATGCCGGTAGCCGGCCAGCCACCGCACGTTCGCCATCAGCACCGCATCCGGCGTCCCCACCCGGGCGAAGTCCCAGCCCACCGACCGGCAAGCCGCCGCGGTCACCGCGAACTTCACCGCGTCCTGCGGCTCGATCCGCTCATCAGGGCGCACGTCCACCACCAGGGCCGTGCCGTCAGTCCGGCGGACGAAGAAGTCCGGCGTGTGCCGCACCCGCTTCCCTCCCGGCTCCGCCCAGGACAGCCGGAACGGCTGTGAGGAGATGCCTGTCACCAGCGGGTCGAAGTCGAGCAGCATCAGACGATCACGCTCCAGCCACGACTCGTAGCCCACGTGCCCGCCACATGTCGCCGACCAGTACCAGCCGCACCAGTTGCCCTGCCCCCGGAAAGCCGGGAACCGGCGCTCGGGCCGTACCGACTCGAACCGGACCGACCACAGACGCGTCAGCGGTCCACGCTCACGGACCCCGGACGCGCTCACGTACTCCAGCTCGACGTCCTCCGCCGACACCTCACACGCATCCATCCGGGCCTCCGGAACGAAGCCGACCAGCCACGACGACCGTAGGCACAGCCACGGCGGCGTACCCGGAGAAGACCGAGACACCCCACTAAATGCCCGGAGATGACTGAGACGTCAGCTCAGATGCCCGGAGATCTCCGAGACTGCCCGGACATCACAGAGACAGGACAACGAGGACTCCCGCCCCAAAGTGGCGTGGCACACTATTGCAAGCAGGCGCTTGCAATAGTTAGCAAGGGTGCTGCAAAGTAGAGGCATGGCATCGCTCAACGTCGGCAGTCTTGGTGAGTACCTGCGTGAACAGCGGCGCACCGCGCAGCTGTCCCTCAGGCAGCTCGCCGATGCCGCCGGGGTGTCGAATCCGTATCTGAGTCAGATCGAGCGCGGGCTGCGCAAGCCGAGCGCGGAGGTGTTGCAGCAGGTCGCCAAGGCGCTGCGGATCTCCGCCGAGACGTTGTACGTGCGGGCCGGGATCCTGGATGCCGAGCGGGACGGGGAGGAGCGGCGGCGGGAGGGCACCACGCGAGCCGTCATCCTCGCCGATCCCACGCTCAACGAACGGCAGAAGCAGGTGCTGCTGCAGATCTACGAGTCCTTCCGCAAGGAGAACGGGTTCGCAGTCGCCGACCCGGACCTCGACTCCGACCCGGACCTCGACTCCGCCCCCGATCCCGACAGCGCCCCCGCCGCGACGGACGTTCCCGTGCCGGACGTCCCGAGCGGTGCTCTTAGAGACACGGACATAGGCACCGGCAGCGACGCCGACCCGCAGCAGACGGCCAGTTGACGCAACGAATGCGACCAATGCCCCGAACATAGGACGCATCAGTCGAGACCGGCCCCACCCACGTCGTAAATCAAAAACCCTCAGCTCCAAGCAACCCGGGAGGACCATCACCATGGCCATCACCGAAGACCTGCGTAAGACCTTCAGCGACCCCACCCCCCTCTACTTCGCCGCCGGCACCGCCGACCTCGCCCTTCAGCAGGCCAAGAAGGTTCCCGGCCTGGTCGAGCAGCTGCGCGCCGAGGCGCCGGCCCGGATCGAGGCCGTACGCGCCACCGACCCGAAGGCGGTTCAGGAGAAGGCCGCCGCTCGCGCCAAGGAGGCGCAGGAGAAGGCCGCTGCCCGTGCCAAGGAGGCGCAGGAGACCCTCCAGGCCAAGGTCGGCGAGTTCATCAGCACGCTGGACGGCGACTTCAAGAAGCTCGGCTCCACCATCGACGCCGACCTGAAGAAGCTCGGCGAGAGCGCCCAGGACCTCGCCCTGCGCGGTGTCGGCGTCGCCGCCGAGTACGCCGTGAAGGCGCGCGAGACGTACGAGAAGGTCGCCGAGCACGGCGAGCAGGCCGTGAAGACCTGGCGCGGCGAGGCCGCCGAGGGCATCGAGGAACTGGCCATCGCCGTCGAGCCGAACTCCGAGCCGGTCGAGGACAAGGCAGCCGAGAAGGCGACCGAGAGCAAGGCGACCGAGACGAAGGCTGCCGCCCCGGCCGCCGTCGAGGCCAAGGCCGCGCCCGCGCCGGCCCGGAAGCCCGCTGCCAAGAAGGCTCCGGCCGCCCGCAAGCCCGCCGCCAAGAAGACGACTCCGCCCGCCAAGTAGGAACAGGCGCAGGAGGAGAGAAGAGAAAAGAGATACGAGCAACGGGCCGGGCACTCATGGAGTGCCCGGCCCGTTCTTCGGGTAGCGGACGCGGATGCGGGTACGGTGACCGCAAATACGAACTGACCGAGCTTGGTGGTGGACGTTGTGCTGATGCAGGGGTTCGCGGGGTTCATGTGGCTGTTGAGTGTGGCCCTGATCGTTTTCAGTGGCTTCGCGCTGATCGACGCCGCCGTGCGCCGCGAGGACGCCTACCGGGCGGCGGACAAGAAGACCAAGCCGTTCTGGCTGATCATCCTCGGGCTCGCCTTCGTGGTGAACCTGATCTTCAACATCCTGTCGTTCCTGCCGATCATCGGCCTGGTCGCGACGATCGTGTACATGGTCGACGTACGACCGGCACTGCGCGGTCTCCCGGGCGGTGGCCGCAGCCGCAGAGGCGGCGGCTCCAGCAGCGACGGTCCGTACGGGCCCTACAACGGCGGTCGCTGAACCGACCCGAAGACTCGGCGTACTCGACGACCCGAAGCCCCACGACCCCGCCCCGCCAACCGAATCCGCCCTACGCCCCGCGGTCCAGCAGCAGTACCGCCAGGTCGTCCGTCAGCTCTCCGCCGTTCAGCTCGCGCACCTCGCTCACGGCCGCCCGCAGCAGTTTCTCGCCGCGCAGGCCCTGCGCCAGCTGGCGGCGGATCATCGCCACCATGCCGTCCTGGCCGAGCCGTTCCCGGCCCTCGCCGATATGGCCCTCGATCAGGCCGTCCGTGTAGAGCATCAGGGTCCACTCGGCGCCCAGTTGCACCTGCGTACGAGGCCAGCGGGCCCCGGGCAGCAGGCCGAGCGCCGGGCCGTTGTTGTCGTACGGCAGCAGCTCGGCCACAACCAGGGAATCGACCGGGGAATCGACCGGGGAATCGGCGGGCCCGGAGTGGCCGGCAACTCCGGCGACCCCGGCCCGTCCCGCGAGCCCGGAGCGTGCGGGCGCCGGGCGGACCAGCAGCGGGGCCGGGTGGCCGGCCAGGCACAGGCCCGCGCTACGGCCGTCCGGCGCGATGTCGACCGTGCAGAGCGTCGCGAAGATCTCGTCGTTCTCGCGCTCGTGCTCGAGGACCTGCTGAAGCGTGCCCAGCAGCGCGTCACCGCACAGGCCCGCCAGCGTCAGCGCCCGCCACGCGATGCGCAGTTCCACACCGAGCGCCGCCTCGTCGGGGCCGTGCCCGCAGACGTCGCCGATCATCGCGTGGACCGTGCCGTCGGGCGTACGGACCGTGTCGTAGAAGTCGCCGCCGAGCAGCGCGCGGGAGCGGCCGGGGCGGTAGCGGGCGGCGAAGCGCAGGGAGGAGCCGTCGAGGAGCGGGGTGGGGAGCAGGCCGCGTTCCAGGCGGGCGTTCTCCTGGGCCCGCAGCCGGGACTCGGTGAGCCGGCGTTCGGCCTTGTCGGAACGTTTCCGCTCCACCGCGTAACGGATCGCGCGGCTCAGCAGCCGGCCGTCCAGCTCGTCGCGGAAGAGATAGTCCTGGGCGCCGACCCGCACCGCTTCCGAGCCGCGCTCGGCGTCGCCGGAGGCGGTGAGCGCGAGTACCGCGTGCCGGGGCGCGAGCCGCAGTACGTGTTTGAGCACCGCCAGTTCGTCGTCGTTGCCGTCCTCGGCGTGGGCGGGCACCGGCAGTGCGAGGTCCAGCAGGATGCAGTGGACGTCGTCGGTGAGCAGTCGCGCGGCCTCGGTGAGGTTGCGGGCCGTGCGGACCCGGATCGGCTTGCCGGCGGCGTCGAGCAGATCGGGCACGACGGGGGAGCCACCGGGGTCGTCCTGGATCAGCAGCAGCGTCAGATGCGTGCCTGGGGCGGTACCGGGGGCGGTACTGGGGGTCGTGCCGGAGGAGGCCGCGGTGGCGGCGGCGTTCGCGGCGGCCTCGGCCGCGTCCAGGCCGGCCGTCGGCTGCCTGCGCGCGGCCGTCTCCCCGGAGGGGGAGCCGCCCGGGCCGCCCTGGCCGGCGGGGCCGGGGGTGCCTGCGGAGGCGCCTGTCGAGGTCCCTGAGGGCAGGGCAGAGCCCGGCGCCTGACCGTTTTCCACGGCCGGGATCGCTCTCTGCCGCGGTACGGGTACGGGCATCGTCGTGGGTTCCTTCCCTCCCCCCGAGGGCACGATGGCGAGGAGTCTCGATCCACCGAGCGGGACCATAGCGGTTGACGGGCCCGCAGCGGAATGGTCGACGGTACGACCACAGGGCGGCGGCAGTGCCATATGCCGTCTGCCGCAACGCACTTGGGCACAGGGTTGCCCACCCGGGGATGACGAATGTCACGTCCTCGGGAGGGTTGGCGGGGGCCGGTGGGTGCGGTGGGTGCGGTGGGTCACGTGGGGCCGGTCACGGGCCGGGCGGAATGCTCCGTACGGCATGAATGGTGACGTATTTCGGCTGGTTGCTCCAGGCCCGCCCCACGCCCCACGCCCTACGCCCCACACCCCACGCCCGACGTCTCACGCCCCACGCCCCACGCCCCACGCCCGATGTCTCACGCCCCACGCCCCACGCCCCACGCCCGACGTCCCGCGTCTCACGCCCCCGGCCGGACCACCCCGAGTATCGGCATCGACCCCGCCCCCGCGGTCGTCACCGTCCGCCCCGGACGCGGGGCGTGCACCATCGTGCCGTCGCCCACGTACATGGCTATGTGACTCGCGTCGTCGAAGTAGACGATCAGGTCGCCGGGACGCATGTCCTTGACGTCGATGTGCGGAAGCTTGGCCCACTGCTCCTGCGAGGTACGCGGGATCCTGACGCCGGCCGCCGCCCAGGCCGCCTGTGTCATGCCCGAGCAGTCGAAGGTGTCCGGGCCCTCGGCGCCCCACTCGTACGGCTTGCCCATCTGTGCCGTCGCGAACTCGACGGCCTTCTTGCCCTGTGCCGTGGCGCTGCCGTCGATGTCCTTGAGGATGCCGGAGCTGAGCCAGGACGTCTGGGCCCTGGCGGCGGCCTCGCGCTCCAGTTCCGCGAGGCGTTCCTTCTCCTTCTTCTCGAGCTGGGACTCCAGCTGCTCGGCCGCCGCGACCTGCTCCTTGATCTTGGTCTGCGCTGCGGCCTTGGCCTTGCGGCTCGCCTCCAGCTTCGTCCACTGGGCCGAGGCGTCCTGCGCGTACTGCTCCAAGTCCTGCTGGGTGCGCGTCATTTCGGCCAGCAGGCCCTTGGTGGCCTTCTGTCCCTGCCGGACCCGGCTGACGCCCTCCAGCCATGCCTGCGGATCATCGCTGAGCCACAGTCGCGCCTCCGGCGGCAGGCCGCCCGAGCGGTACTGGGCGCGGGCCGCGGCACCCGCGCGGTCCTTCAGCTCGGCGAGCCGCTGCTGCCCCTTGACGATCTCCCGGGCCAGTTCGACTATCTCGGCGGACTGCCGCTCGGTCTGCTCCTCCGCCGCGTTGTACGCGTCCGTGGCCACCGCCGCGTCGTGGTAGAGCGCGTCCAGCCTCTTGCGTACGGCTTCCAGGTCCTTGTTGGGCGGCAGCGTCACCCGCGGAGTCGGTGCGGGCGTGGGAGTGGGCTTCGGGGTTGGTGTCGGGGCGGGGCTCGCGAACGCGGTGCCCGCACCGCCGAGGACGGTGATCGCGCAGACCAGTCCCACGGCCGCCGCGACCAGACTCCGCTTGCCGGCTCCCATTCCCCGCGCCCCCATTTCCCGCACCCCCGTACCTTTCGCCCACTTGATTAACCGTCAGTAACTTCCGGACGCCTGGGGGATGGTGCCATGTCGTCGCGGAAAGCAACAGGCCTCCCGCGAGGTGCCTGCCCTTTCCCTGCCCCCTGCATGTCTGACGAACGGCGCACGATGATCGTTGCCCGCGATCTGCAAGCAATTTGAGGCGTCGGGAAACCGTCCGGAACTGTCCGGAACTGTCCGGAACTGTCCGGGAACCGTCGCTCAGCCGCGAGGCGCCAACGCCCCCCACGCCACGGTCACTTCACCCTGCCGCCACCGCGCCGCCCCGTCCGTGACCGGCCAGTCCGCCGCCAGGTCCCGCACCGCGCGGATCCAGCGCTGGCGTGCCCCGTACGAGGCGTAGGGTGCCGCCGCTGCCCAGGCGCGGTCGAAGTCGCGCAGGAACGCGTGTACGGGTTCGCCGGGGACGTTGCGGTGGATGAGGGCCTTCGGGAGGCGTTCGGCGAGGTCGGAGGGGCGGTCGAGGGAGCCGAGCCGGGCCGCGAAGGTGACCGTGCGCGGCCCCTCGGGCCCGAGGGCGACCCACACGTGCCGGCGCCCGATCTCGTCGCACGTCCCCTCGACGAGCAGTCCGCCCCCGGGTACGTCCGTGGCCGGCGCGAGCCGGGCGCACAGGCGGGCCCAGACGCCGGCGACCTCGGCCTCCTCGTACTGGCGCAGCACGTTCGCCGCGCGGATGAGCGCCGGCCGCTCCGGCACCGGGATCTCGAACCCGCCGTGCCGGAAGACGAGCCCCTCGCGCTCGTACGGTTTCGCCGCCGCGACCCGGGCCGGTTCGATCTCGACGCCCACCACGCGCGCGCGTGGCGCGACGGTACGCAGCCGCGCGAGCAGCTCGACGGCGGTCCAGGGCGCGGCGCCGTAGCCGAGGTCGACCGCGACGGGGGAGTGGGCGCGGCGCAGGGCGGCGCCGTGCGTGGCCGCGATCCAGCGGTCCATACGGCGCAGCCGATTCGGGTTGGTCGTCCCGCGCGTCACCGTTCCGACGGGGCGGGCGGAGGCGCGGGGAGTCATGGGTACGAGGGTAAGGGCGAGGGTAAGGGGCGGTGATCTATCGAACGGTTGAGCGGAATTCGGCAATGATTGGGCAAAGAGGAAATGGGCTGCCTCCTCCTGACGTTGACCCTTCGGAGCTGTGCTCGGAGCTATGCGCGAAGCGCGGCTCACGAAGAGCAGGAGTCGGGGCCGAGAAGGAGGAACGCCACGTGAGCCAGTACATCGGCCGACTGGGCCGCCGCCGCAGGCCCCGCCGTGTAGCCATGCTCTCCGTGCACACCTCCCCCCTCCACCAGCCCGGCACGGGTGACGCCGGCGGTATGAACGTCTACATCGTCGAGCTCGCGCAGCGCCTCGCCGCGATCAACATCGAGGTCGAGATCTTCACCCGGTCCACCACGGCCGCCCTTCCCCCGACGGTCGAGCTGGCCCCCGGCGTCCTCGTGCGCCACATCGACGCGGGCCCCTACGAGGGCCTCCCCAAGGAGGACCTCCCGGCCCAGCTGTGCGCCTTCACGCACGGCGTCATGCAGGCCTGGGCCGGCCACCGCCCCGGCCACTACGACCTCGTGCACTCGCACTACTGGCTCTCCGGCCACGTCGGCTGGCTCGCCGCCCAGCGCTGGGGCGCCCCCCTGGTGCACGCCATGCACACCATGGCCAAGGTCAAGAACGCCGCCCTGGCCGCCGGTGACAGCCCCGAGCCCGCCGCGCGCGTGATCGGCGAGATGCAGGTCGTGGCCGCCGCCGACCGCCTCATCGCCAACACCGCCGAAGAGGCCGACGAACTCGTACGCCACTACGACGCCGACCCCGGCCGGGTCGCCGTCGTCCACCCGGGCGTCAACCTCGACCGCTTCTCCCCGGGCGACGGCCGCGCCGCAGCCCGCGCCCGCCTCGGCCTCCCGCAGGACGCCCTGATCCCGCTCTTCGCGGGCCGCATCCAGCCCCTGAAGGCCCCCGACGTGCTGCTCCGCGCGGTCGCCGTCCTCTTGGACGAGCGCCCCGAGCTGCGCGCCAACATCGTCGTACCGATAGTCGGCGGCCCCAGCGGCAGCGGCCTGGCCAAGCCGGAGGGGCTGCAGAAGCTGGCCGCCCGCCTGGGCATCGCGGACGTCGTACGGTTCCGCCCGCCGGTCGGCCAGGAACAGCTGGCGGACTGGTTCCGGGCGGCCTCCGTCCTTGTCATGCCCTCCTACAGCGAATCGTTTGGCCTGGTCGCCATCGAGGCGCAGGCGGCGGGCACGCCGGTGCTGGCGGCGGCGGTGGGCGGCCTCCCGGTGGCCGTCGACGAAGGACGTACGGGATTCCTCGTACAAGGGCACGATCCGGCCGCCTACGCGCGCGTGCTGCGCGAGTTCGCCGACAACGAGGGCCTCACCGCCCGCATGGGCGCGACGGCGGCCCGCCACGCGCGCCGCTTCGGCTGGGACGCCTCGGCCGCCGCCACCGGCGACGTCTACACGGCCGCGATGCACGCCCACAGGCGTCGCGTACGCTCGCTGCATGGCTGATTCGGCGTCGATCATCGAGCAGGTCCTCACCGAGGCCGACCTGGACTGGGAGAGCCCGAACCCCGGCAACTACGTCGTGAAACTCCCGGGCACCCGCAAACTCTCGACGACGGTCTCGCTCCTCGTCGGCAAGCACTCCCTCTCACTCAACGCGTTCGTGATCCGCCACCCCGACGAGAACGAGGCGGGCGTCCACCGCTGGCTCCTGGAACGCAACCTCAAGCTGTACGGCGTGAGTTACGCGGTGGACCGCCTGGGC
Source organism: Streptomyces sp. NPDC047042 (assembly GCF_040644035.1). NCBI lineage: Bacteria > Bacillati > Actinomycetota > Actinomycetes > Kitasatosporales > Streptomycetaceae > Streptomyces > Streptomyces sp. NPDC047042. Next base: position 82,634 of record NZ_JBEYVP010000034.1, read on the forward strand.
GACGTCTACGTGACCGCCAAGCTGCCCCTCTCGACCATCACCCCCGACGAGATCGACCGCCTCCTCGGCTCGGTCCTCGAGGCGGCCGACGGCGGCTTCAACACCCTGCTGGAGCTGGGCTTCGCGTCGGCGATCCGCAAGGAGTACGCCTGGCGGGTGTCCCGGGGCGAGTCGACCCGCAACCTGGACGCGTTCACCCACCTGACCCAGCGCCCTACGGCCGACTGACGTCCATCGAGGAGTCGAGCCGGTACCGGCCGGGCGGTACGCCCACCAACTTCCTGAAGTGCCGGGTGAGATGGGCCTGGTCGTAGAACCCGGTGGCCGCGGCGACCGCCCCGGGCGACTGCCCGTCGAGGAGCAGCCGCCGGGCGCGCTCGACCCGGCGGGCCGTCAGATACTGGTGCGGCGGCATCCCGAAGGCCGCGCTGAACGCCCGTACGAGATGCGCGGGATGCGCGTGCACGAGCCGCGCGGCCTCGTCGAGCGCGATCCCCTCGACGAGCCGCTCGTCGAGCAGCTCGCGCAACCGCCGGGCGAGCGGCGGATCGACCCGCGCCGGACCGCGTACGTCCGTCGCCGCCCGCAACCGCGTACGCAGCCGCTCCGCGACGAGCGCCAGCCGGCTCGCGGCCTCCAGCTCCTCCCCGGACCGCACGAGCGCGCCGTGCAACTGCCCGACGCGCAGCCGCAGCAGGGGATCGCGCAGATCGGGCCGGTCGACGGCGGCCCCGATCAACTCGTCGCCGAGATGGGTGGAGTCGAGATAGAGCACCCGCTTGCGAAACCCGCCCGGAGTCGCGGGCGACCCGTTGTGCGCCACGTGCGGCGGCAACAGCGTCACGGTGTCGTGCGGGGTGCCCCGCTGGTGCCGGTCGAGTTCGTACCGTACGGCGCCGTCGTCGACGATGAGGAGCGTCCAGACGTCGTGTACGTGCATCGGGTAGGCGTACTCGACGAAGTGGGCGTGGAACACCTCGAGGACCCCGGGGACGCGCGGGCGCCAGGCGGAGACGTTCCGCTGCTGCGGAGAGGGTGCGGCGGCCACGCAAAGAACGTACAAGACGCCGAACCCGACCGGTCGGCAGTCTCAACCCATGAACGCACCGCAGATTCCCCCAGTCCCCGAACCCGCCCCCGAACCCGCCCTCGAACCCGTCCGCTTCGACACGAAGATCGCCGTGGTCCTGCGCGCGGACCTGGAACCCTGGCAGCGCCTGAACGTGACCGCGTTCCTGGTCAGCGGCCTGGGGACGAGGGTCCCCGAGGTGATCGGCGAGCCGTACGAGGACGCGGACGGCACCCCGTACCTGCCGATGTTCCGTCAGCCGGTCCTGGTCTTCGAGGCGACGAAGGAGACGCTGAAGGCGGCACACGGCCGGGCGGTGTCACGCGCCCTGCCGTGCTCCGTGTTCACGTCCGACCTGTTCGCCACGGGCAACGACCGCGACAACCGGGCGGCGGTACGGGCCGTGGGGACGGGGGAGCTGGATGTGGTGGGGCTGGCGGTGTACGGGCCGAAGAACCCGGTGGACAAGGTGATCAAGGGGTCACGGATGCACCCGTGAATCGCCGCTTGATCATTCTCCATGGCAGGAGCACGTGCACACCAGGTAGCGCACTCCGGGAACGCCGCTGTCACGGGGCTCGTAGTCCCGGCATCGGGGATGCTGGCCGAGAGCGCATCGGGGTGAGCGGTACGGGGGTTCTGGCGTCCAGGCCGGTTCGGGGAAGGGGGGCGCATTGCGCGTGCGGCCCTCTGGGTCGCGGCGATCGCCGTTGTGCCGCGTGGTCATCGGGTGCCTCCGGCGTAGGCGTGGCGGTAGGCGTCCCACAGGTCCCGGCCGCTTGCACAGCCGTCCTGTGCCTTGCGGACGTCCTTGCAGCCCGCGCACTTGCGGGTGTGTTCGAACCACAACCGGTAGGCACGCAGCATGGGCAACTCGGCATGCCGCACGGCCGCCTCGACTCTGGTACTCCTCGCGCCGGTCATAGGACCCCGCCCCCGGCCGCCGGGACGGCGTGGATGTTGCGACGGTCGAGGTCGAGGCGAAAGTGAGCCGCCAGCACGAGGACGCGCCGTCGCCTCCACTGCAGCGCGCGTTCCCGCGCTGTCCAGTAGGGCCGTACCCGGGTAGTACGGGGTCCTACGCCATCCCCCTGGACAACCTGCTCGGCGAGGGCGGGCAGGTACGGCCGAGACAGGCGGGACGCGGAGCCGTCCAGCGCTCCCCGGTCGGTGCTGTACGGGGAGCGGCACTGGACCGGTACTCGGGTTGTTGGGGGCGCGGCTTTCTCTCCGGCTGGGCTGGTCACGACGCTTCGCGTTGCCGTCGGGTTTTTGCGGCGGGTGCCGGTCGCGGGCAGCAGGCGGGTGAGTCCCCAGAGGAACAGGGTCACCAGAGCCCAGTGCAGCGCAGCCGCGCTACGCTCGGCCATGTTCATCAACTCCTGATAGTTGGTGGGCCATGCCCCCGGCCGTGACAGCGGCGCGGGGGTCTTGCGGTTCGAGCTTACGCGCTTACGCGGTTACGCGGTAGCGGATCAGCGCGATACCGCGCACGCTGACCCTATGGCTGAGCTTGATCGTTCCCGGAACCTCTGGCCTCAGATCGCCGATGATCTGCGTCGTCGGCTGCGCGCCGACGAGTGGGCATCCGGTGAGCGCTTCCCCGGCACGGTGGCGCTGGCCGCTGAGTACGGCGTAGCTCAGGCGACGACGCAGAAAGCCGTAGTGGCTCTGCGCGCTGAGGGGTGGCTACGACTGGAAGTGGGGCAGGGGTCTTTCGTCACGGACGGTCCAAAAGCGGAGGATTAGGCGCGGCCGTCGACAGAGGCTGCCCCGAAGGCAGCTCTCTGGTTACGGCGTCGTCCGTCGTCCCGTTCAGTTGGCGTGGTCCCTTGCCGTAGGGAGAACGGCGGGGTCGGCGACGGTGAACAGGAGAGTGGGTTCGGCCAGGATGTCGCGACCGGCTTCGCTGTTGTAGATCTCGTCGACGCTGCCGAACCGCGCAGCGGTGTAGTCGAGGTCGAGCAGAGCGGCCGCGTGCCGGACCGAGGCCTCGTCGGGGCCTTCGATCTCGACGAACGTGGGCAGGTCCGGCCAGGTGTCGAAGTCGAAGGCGACCTCTCCCAGGTGCCATTCCTCGCGGTAGTTCTCCTGGTAGCGGACCTCTCGCAGGCCGAGTCCGCGCAGAATCCCGGCCATGGCGTGCAGGTCGCCGACCTCGGTCTCGATCTCGGTGGTGCCGTCGATGCGTGTGGCGTCGGTGACGTGCTTGAGCGTCAGCGTGGAGCGGGTCCCCTCGTCGCGCAGCCGGATCCACTGACCGGCGTCGAGGGCATCACTCTCGAAAATCTTCCGTGTGAGGCGGGTACGGGGAAGGTCTGCGTGGCGCCGAGGCCGGTGAGCTTGGCCTGGAGGGCGTCGACGTCGATGTCGAGGAACTTGGCCTCGTACTCGTGCTTCATGATCTCCGTTTCCCTTCGGTTCGATGCATACTCCGGCGCGTGGGCGGCGAGGAACAGGCCCATGCGGTGGGTGTGGGCCCGAAGCTGACCGACGTGGGCTCGTTCAGTGAACTCGTTCGTGCGCAGCGTCAGCAGCACGTGCCACCGGTCGTTGAAATGGCGGCTGAGCTTCTCTGGCGAGGTGTAGTGCTCGACACCGGCATGGCGATGCTCGGTGGGCATCATGCACTCGGCCCCGAACAAGCCGCCGGGGCGGACGAAGGACTGCACGCGTGCGACGAAGTCGGCGAGAGGGCGCTGTGCCTCCGGGCCGGGAAGGTCAGGCAGCCTGTTCGCGCACAGCCTCGGACGCCGAGGCTCCTGACGGGTAAGCGCGGCCGGTGTCGGCGTCGTCCTCCTCCGGAACCCGCCCCATCAGCGCCCAGTACCCCACCCCCGCCACCGTCCCGATGACCGCGCACAGCGCCCACAGCCACTCCGCGCCGAACCGGTCGATGACGAAGCCGGACATCAGCGGGGCGACCAGCCCGGCCACTGACCAGGACATCGTGTACATGCCCTGGTAGCGACCGCGCCCGTGCACCGGGGACAGCCGCACGACCAGCCCCGTCTGGGTGGGCGCGTTGACGATCTCGGCCAGGGTCCAGACGCACACCGTGAGGATGAAGAACCCGACCGACCCGGCGAACGCGGTGAGCCCGAACCCGTACCCGGCGAGCAGGGACGAGGCGACGAGCAGCCGGCGGGCGTCCCGGTGTTCGATGAAACGGGTCACCGGGATCTGCAGTGCGACGATCAGTACGCCGTTGACGGCGACGACCATCCCGAAGTCCGCCGGGGTGAAACCGGCCTCGCCCATCGCGATCGGCAGCCCGACCGCGCCCTGCTGGAAGATGAGCGCGACGAGGAAGCAGAGCCCGACGAGGCTCATGAACCGCCCGTCGCGCAGAACGGTCCCGAGCCCGACGGAGGCCTCGGCCTGCTCCTCCTTGGTGGCGCGGGCCGGCCGGGACTCGGGCAGCTTGAGGAAGATGACGACCGCGCAGGCCAGCGTCATACCGGCCTCCACGAGGAACCCTGCGACGTAACTGACCTCGGCGATGAAGCCGGCGCCGGCCGAGGAGACGGCGAAGCCGAGGTTGATCGCCCAGTAGTTCAAGGAGAACGCACGGACGCGGTCCTCGGGCCGCACGATGTCCGCCATCATCGCCTGCACGGCCGGCCGCGAGGCGTTGCTCGCCATGCCGACGAGGAAGGCGACGGCCGCGATGGCGACGGGATCGTGCACGAAGCCGAGCAGCGCGACGGAGAAGGCTGTGGACGACTGCGCGATGAGGAGCGTGGGACGCCGCCCGAGCCGGTCGGTCATGACACCGCCGCCGATCGACGACACGACCCCGCCGAGCCCGTGCAGCGCGACGACCAGACCGGCGTACGAGGCGGAGTAGCCGCGGTCGAGGGTCAGGTAGATCGCCATGAACGTGGCGACGAACGCCCCGAGCCGGTTGACGAGGGTGCTGGTCCACAGCCACCAGAACTCGCGGGGCAGCCCGGAGACGGATTCGCGGGCAGCGCGTTTCAGGGCGGCGACTGACACAGGTATCCCCCACGGACGTAAGCAGCTCAAACGGTGATGACAACTTACGAGCGGCTCGCGAGGGGGAGCCAGTGAATTAACAGATCCCGTCAACCGTCGCCCACCCGCGGCTGAGGCGTCCGGTGGCCGGGCAGCCGTACAACCGATCCGGACGTTCTATTACGCTCGGGGCATGGCCGACGCACCGTACAAGCTGATCCTCCTCCGCCACGGCGAGAGCGAATGGAACGCGAAGAACCTGTTCACCGGCTGGGTGGACGTCAACCTCAACGAGAAGGGCGAGAAGGAGGCGGTCCGCGGCGGTGAGCTGCTCAAGGACGCCGGCCTGCTCCCCGACGTGGTCCACACGTCCCTCCAGAAGCGCGCGATCCGCACGGCCCAGCTGGCCCTCGAGGCCGCTGACCGCCACTGGATCCCCGTCCACCGCAGCTGGCGCCTGAACGAGCGCCACTACGGCGCCCTCCAGGGCAAGGACAAGGCGCAGACGCTCGCCGAGTTCGGCGAGGAGCAGTTCATGCTCTGGCGCCGCTCGTACGACACCCCGCCCCCGCCCCTCGAGGACGGCACGGAGTTCTCCCAGTCGGCCGATCCCCGCTACTCCTCCATCCCGCCGGAGCTGCGCCCCCGCACGGAGTGCCTGAAGGACGTCGTCGTCCGCATGCTCCCGTACTGGTACGACGGCATCGTCCCCGACCTCCTGTCCGGCCGCACGGTCCTGGTGGCTGCCCACGGCAACAGCCTCCGCGGCCTGGTCAAGCACCTGGACGGCATCTCCGACGAGGCGATCTCGGGCCTGAACATCCCGACGGGCATCCCCCTCGCCTACGAACTGGACGCCGACTTCAAGCCGGTGAAGCCGGGCGGCACCTACCTCGACCCGGACGCGGCTGCGGCGGCGATTGAGGCGGTCAAGAACCAGGGCAAGAAGAAGTAGAGAAAGCGATCACGCCCCTGACCTGCGCACACGGTGCAGATCAGGGGCTGTCGTTTGTTCTGGGCCCACTGTGGGCCCTCAGCGCGGGTGATCGTCCGGCCGCAGGGCCATTGCGAGAGCCTTCCGCGCGCGGTCCCGACTGGTCGGCATCAGGTGGGCGTACACCTTCAGCGTGAGCCCCGGGTCGGAGTGGCCGAGGTACTCGCTGACGGCCTTGATGCTCTCCCCTGAGTCCAGCAAGACCGATGCGTAGAAGTGCCTCAGCGCGTGCATGCCGTGCTCCCGCGCGGCGGCATGCTCTCGGCTCTTCGCCTGGGGGATGACGCCCACCTTTGCCAGTGCGGGCTTCCAGTGGTCCTCGTTCAGCGACGTACGCCAGACGTGCCCACCGAGGGGACCGGTGAACAGCAGCCGCTTGGTCACGGGCGGGCCGCCGGCGCGCATCCACGGCAGCGTGATGTCTATCGGCGGGAAGAGCTTCATGTGCGCCTTGAGCGCGTCCGCCACGGGTTCGGGCAGCGGCACGTCACGCAGCTTGCCACCCTTTGGCGGGGCGAACACGGGCTGACTCAGGCTCAGCTTGAGCTGTTGGACGACGTGAAGCGTGCCGTTGTCGAGGTCCAGTTCTTCGACGGACAGTCCGAGGATCTCGCCCTGACGCAGGCCGCAACCGGCGCCCACGTCCACCATGGGACGGAACCGTTCGACCAGGGCGCCGCGCATGGCGAAGACCCTTTCCGACGTCCAGGGGACCACACGGCGCGTGCCCATTTCGGGGAGCGTCACCGTGCGGGAGTTGCAGGGGTTCCGGGGCAAGTAGCCGTCCTCGACGGCCGCACTCAGAATGGCTCGCACGTTGGAGAAGATGACGCGGGCGTAGGCGCCGGACATGCCGGATGCTTCGAGCTGCGTCACGAACTCGCGGATGTGGCTCGGCTGGAACGAGCCCAGTGGACGCGTGCCGATGCGCGGGAAGGCGTGCAGCTTGAGCTGAGACTGCATCGAGGCCCGGGTGTTCGGGTCTCCGCTCTGGGTCTCCAGCCACTTTTCCGCGAACGCCTGAAAGGACGTCCGGGCAGCGTTCGGATCGATGTACTGGCCCCGGGCCACGTCGGCGCTGATGCTGCTGAGCCACTGTTCGGCGAGTCGCTTCTGTCCGTCCGCGAAGGACTTGCCCTTTCGCTTGCCGTCAGGCGCGAAGTACCGAGCGCGGTAGCGCAGCCCGGTGCCGTGGCGGGCGGTCTTGGTGCGGACGGTTTTGCCGTTGGCGTCGGTCTCGGTCTTGAACCAACGGTCTTGGATGCTGCCTGCCATGTCAGACGGTTCCCTTCAGGAGGTGGGCAACCTCGGTCTTGACGACCCAGCGCTCGGCGTCGCGGCGGTTGCGGAAGGTCTTGGTCTTGCGGGTGCCGGTGCTGTCGATGAAGTGGGCCCGGTAGCACGGGGCTTGGCCGTAGCGGGCCGTGCGGACGCGGTCGGCGCCGCGCTGCGAGCGGCGGAACCAGCGGTCTTCGAGGTGGATGGACATGGGGTGCGGGCTCCTTCGGGTTTCGTCTCGCGGCCGGTAGCGGGGCGCGGGAGGGGCCGGGGCGGCTGTCCGGCCGGTTTTGGGGTGCGGGGGACCGGGCCCGCTACTCGCTACGGGCCTGATCACTGGGGGTTTGGGGTGCTAGCGGGGTTGCTACCGGTAGCGGGTCGGCGTGCTACCGGTAGCAACTTCCGGCGGTGTGTCAGGGAGGCTGTGAGGGTCGTCTGAGAGGGCTTCCCGGGACGCATTCCGGGGGTGGCGGGGCGGTGCCTCCCTGACTCCCTGGGTGACCTTTCGTGCTGGTCAGGTGGAGGGAGGCGGGGCAGGGAGGTGGTCAGGGAGTTCTCCCTGCCTCCCTGCCCGGCCGGGGGTGCCCTCCCTGTCTCGCGGGAGGGTCAGGCGGCTTCCGCGTTGGTCTGTTCGGTGACCCAGTGGGCCACGCGGGCGGGGTCGTAGCGGATGTACTTGCCGACTCGGAAGCCGGTCGGGCCGATGCCCTTGCGGCGCCACTGGTAGAGCGTCTCGACGCTCGGCAGCTTGAACATCACCGCGAGGTCTTCGGGGGTGAGGTAGCAGTCCGGCAAACCGGTTCGGAGGGTGGTGCGCGGGTCGGTGGGCTCGGGGCTGGCCATGGCGGTTGGTGACTCCTCGTGTCCGTGGTGCGGTGCGTGGGAGTGGTGCCGGGGTGCCGTCCTAGAGAGTTGGTGTATTCCAGCGTCCGCAGCCTCACAGCGTCCGAACGGCCGCGTTGCCGCAGGCTAGAGGGGGTGTGGGGTGTGGACGCTAGTGCGGACGCTGGTGGCGCTGGACGGCTGTAGCGTCCGCAGCTTCGACGTGTCCGGGCCGCTGATCTGCGGCCCGGCCCGGCGGTGTCTCCGGTGACGTCAGGGCTGTTCAGGTGGGGTTCTGCCGTGCCCCGGCGGGGCCACCTCCGGCCAGAGGGAGGCCTGTTCGGGTGCGGACGCTGAGTCTGGTTCGTCGGGTGCGCGGGACAGGGTGAGGAGGCGGTGCCGGTGCCGGTCACGGCTACGCTGCGTGTCGTCCACCATGACTCCGATGGACCGCAGGAGAGGTGCGAGCCGCTTGACGCGTCCGCTCGCGCGGGTGGCGTCCTTGGGCCAGTTCGGCGGCCGGACCATCGGCGCGGGCAGTGCTTCGAGCAGCTGCGCGGCGGTGCCCTGCCAGGTACCCGCCTGTTCGACCAGGTGGGAGATGGCCATGGCGAACGGGTCGCCTTCCATCGCGTCCGTGGCGACGTTCGCGGACGTGGCCAAGTAGTCGTCCAGGGTGTGCCAGCCCTGCGTCTGGTCGACCGCGGCAAGCACCCGGGCGAAGTCCGCCATGCGCGGCATGGACTCCAGCCGCACGGACGGCAGCACCGCGAGCACGCACGCCAGCACATCGAACAGGGCCCCGAGCACGGCCGGGCGGACGGCCGCGAAGGTGGCGTCCAACTCCTCTTCGGAGCGGCGCCGGTCGGAGTCGATGAGCTGCAAGTCGAGCATGAGCACGCGTTCGGCGAGGTCCCCGGCGAGAGCTCCCGCGTCGATGGTGGTCAGGGCCAGCACCCGCTTGAAGGTGAGGACGACCACGTCGTCATCGGTGTACAGGGCGCGGTCGACGACTCCGTCCCCGGTCACCGCCTTGCACAGGGTGTCGGACAGCCACGGCGGGATCGTGCTCACGTTGTCCAGGCACAGTGCCCATGAGCTGAACGCCTGCCGTGACCACGCCTTCTCGTCACGGGGTGAGCTGCGTTTGGCGGCCGGGGAGGGGTCGATGAGGTTGATGAACATCTGCGCTGCCTTGGACTTGCCCGTGCCCTGCTCGCCCTTGCAGACCACGGCCGGGTGCGGGATGTCGGGAATCCAGGCCGCGACGAGCCACGCTACGAGCTGGTGAAAGGACGGCTTGTCCATGTTCAGCAGGGAGTGCAGCTTGGCCAGCCCGTCACCGTCCAGCACGGGGGTGGGCATCGGGGCCATGGCTCCGGAGCGGCGGAAGAGCACCGGGGCGCGGTCGACGACGTTCCAGCCGGTTGGGGTGACGACGACCGCGCGGCCGTCGGCGGTGCCGAGGTCGACCACGATTGCGCCGGCGGGCGCGCGCCCCACCCGCAGGTGCACGGGTACCGGGTCGGTGTCTTCCGCGATGCCTTCCAGCACGGTCATGGCGTCCGCGAGGGCGGACTGTGAGGCCACCTCTCCGGGGTAGGCGTCCGCGAACTGCCGGGCGAGCCGCTGTCGCAGGCCGCCCTTGTTCCGCAGCGGCAGCGCGATGTTCGGCCCGGCGATGGCGACCGCGTACGGGCGGCCGTCGGGAGACATCACGAACCGGTACTGCTCGCGCGCCATGGCCACGATCCGAGCGGCGGCGGGCGGTTGTTTGCCCCCGCTGTCGGTGCCGTGGTCGGGTCGACGTCTGGCCGACGGGGTCGGGTCGACTACGGCCCGACTCTTGTCGGGGTGGGCATGGCCGTTGACGGGTCGGTCGGATCGGGTGCTCGTCACGCGAACACCGCCTCTCCGGTCGGGCCCGCGCACGCGTGCACCGGTCGGGGCGCGTGCAGGCAGGCGGGGCGGATCGACGGCCGCCGGACGGCCGCATGGCAGACCGGTCGGGCATCGCGCGCGGGGGTGTGGTGTCCCGCGCTGTGACGTCGGGTGTGACGCGGCTCGTCACGCAGGTCAGGGGTAGACCGAGGGTCGATCGAGTCGGGCGACCAGACCGCCGTGAACGTCGGTTGGTTGGCGTGCGCGAGTCGGGCCAACAGCGTCCAGTCGGCCGGGCAGACGGTCGGCCGACTCGGGTCGGCCGACCACAAGAGGAGCAGCGCGATCGACAGCGGGAGTCGGTCGGCCTTGGCCTCGTTGCACGATCGGCAGGCGAGCACGAGGTGATCGGCCGACCAGGTCCGCCACAGTGACAGCGGCACGACGTGATCCATCGTCGCCTCACCCAGTGCGGCGAACGGGGCGCGGCAGTAGGCGCACCGTAGTCCGTCGCGCTGGGCAAGCTGGAACTTCCGGGCGCGGGTCCGGGATGCGTTGAGGGTGCCTCGTTTGCCCATGGCTACCACTCCGCCCGTACCGGCCGCAGCCACTTGCCGTCAGGGCTGGGCGGCGGGGTCAGGCCGATGGTGTAGCCGCCGGTGTCCGGCCGCACGATCAGCGGTGCGGGCTGGCTGCGGTCCCAGTGGACCAGGTCGAAGGCGAAGCGGCGCCGGTGGTAGTCGGGCAGTGCCTGCTTGTACAGCCACTCCCGGTCCCGGTCACGGTCGGCGTCGCCCAACTCCCCGCCCATCGTCCGGCCGAGCCGGATCAGGGTTTCGGTCGGCACGGCCGTGACGCCCTCATGGATGGCGCGGGCCACCATCAGCTTGCGGCGCGGGAGTTCGCGGAAGTCGGCCATGCGGTACCGGTTCAGGCCGGACAGGTAGATGGCCACGCCGACTTCCCCGGCGGTCATCGGCCGGGAGCGGGCACCCTCGTACCAGAACGACAGCGCGAGCCGGTAGGCGAACTCCCGGCAGCATCGCACCTCTGGCCATTCCACGGGGTCCGCATCCAGGCCCTCGAACGTGGGGGTGATGTGCGCGATCCCGGCCGGACCGAGCGTGTTCACGGCGGCCGTGAGCAACATGTACAGGGCATCGGTGCTGGGCACCGGAAGCGCGACGTCTTCGGCGGCCGTCTCGAACAGCGCGGCAGCTGCCTCGTTCAGGGTGAGTTCGAGTCCGGCCACAGGGATCGTGGGGAAGTAGTCCCCGGCCGGGCGCCGGTCCATCTCCGTCAGGGAGACGACCGGCGCCGGGGTGGGCGCCACCTGTGCGTACAGCGCGTCAAGGGCGGTGCTCATGCTCGTCACCCGCCTCAGAGGCTCGGAGCTGGGCATCCATCAGTTCCGCCTGAACGTCGGTGACCTGACCGGCAGCGATCTGCTCGTAGACGGCCTGGCTCTCCAAGAACATGCGGTCGTCGAAGTTCACGTCCCCGCTCATGCGACCACCCCGAAGACGCGGGCGACCGCGCGGCGCAGCTTGATCAGGTACCCGGCGGGAAGCTCCGGGCCCGCGCCGGGGTCCGCGTACATCTCCCGCACCCGCTGTGCCCAGGTGTCCAGCTGGCCCGCGCCGCCGTACGCAAGACCGAAGCGAACGGTCTCGGTTACCGCGTCGTCGTCGTCCAACTCGTCGGGCGTGAGCACGCCCGTTCCGGCGAAGACGACCAGGCCCATCAACTCATCAGCGGTCGGATGCACAGCGAGACGGATCTCTACCCGCGTCTGCCAGTCCTGCGGCTCCGGGCCGCCGAACAGGTCGACCTGCGTCCGCAGCCGCAGCGGGCTGATCGGCTCGGCAGGGACGCCGTTCACCTCGGGGAAGAGACCGAGCACGGATGCGCCGAACAGGTTCGCGATCAGCGGCCGGTAGAACCCGCCCGGCATGGTCTTGCCGGACTCCCAGCGCTTCCACTGCCGGATCATCGTCTCGTCGTCCGGCAGCGACTCAGCCGACACGTTCCGCAGCTCACGGACCGCGTCAGCCTGCGACCACTCACGGACCTGACGCGCGGCAAGGATCTGCTGCGCCCACACGGGCCGCTCTGCAGTTGCTGCGTCGGTCGCAAGCGGAGAACCAGCGAGTACAGGCATCATGGATGTACCCCTTCGAGGGTCGGGGAGCGGCTGACTGCTTGGCGGTAGGTGGCCGCTCCTTGCTGTGTCGGGCCATGGCGACGTATGTGCGCCATGGCCCGCTTTCGCGTTCCTATCTGGTGCGCACCAGTAGTCTCCATCTGGTGCGCACCAGATGCAAGAGGGTGCGCACTGAATCGGGGAGATTCGCGGTTGCTGCATGCTTCGAGGGAACGCCCAGGAAGGGGCTGCCGGTAGCCAACAGGCCCTAATTGCCGGGGTATTAAGACTGGTGTTAACCCCTTCCGAGCTGCAGGATTTGGTGCATCCTGGTGCGAGGTTCGAACGGTCTAGCGACTGGGGGCGGTATGCGTGAGTGAACGGCTGAGGGGCGCTCGAAATGCTCGCGGCTGGTCTCAGGAACGTCTGGTGCGGGAGATTGAGCGATACGCCCGGCAGCACGCGCTTGACGTCCCCACGACTGCGAGCCTCCGGGTCTACGTCTCCGAGTGGGAGAACGGCAGGCGCAAGATCTCAGCGCGATTCGCCGCGATCATCCGGCCTCTCCTCGGCCTCACGGATGGGGAGTTGCTCGGGGAGGTTCAGGCGGCCGGGCCGCCGCTGGTGGGCGGTTACGACGAACTGATCAGCAGAATCGATTCGGCTGGGAGTGTCGGCCTGAGCATGGTGAAGACCTTCACGGATCAGACCGAGCTGTTCCGCACGATGGACAGGCAGATGGGGGCCGCCTCTCTCGTCGACCAGATGACGGGCCACCTTTCCCGCCTCGAAGACGCGCTCACGTTCGCGGTCCTTCCCGACACCCGCCGGCCGGTTGCTCAGGCGCTCGCTGCCGCTGCGACGCTCGCGGCCTGGCAGGCTCTGGATGCGGGGGCTGTCGAACGGGCGTGGCGGAACTACGAGTTAGGCAAGCGTGCGGCTCAGGAAGCCGGAGAGCCCATGTACCTGGCGCACGCCATGGCGGAACAGGCCTACGTGCTCAGTGAGGCAGGGCGCCCGGAACTGGCCGTGGCGCTCGTACGCGACGCTCGTAGGGCAGCGGACGGGCACATGTCACCCCGGCTTCAGGCGTGGCTGTACGCGGCTGAGGCGGAGCTGTGCGCCAAGGCCGGGCCCGAACTGGCCGACGACTGCCGCCGCGCGCTCGACATGGCAGAGTCCGTGCTGCCGCCCGGCGATGAAGCAAGGGACCCGGACATGTTGAGCATCTTCCTGAACGGCTCGCACCTGGCCCGCTGGCGTGGCAATGCCCTTGCGATGCTTGGGGACGACGACGCGGTGGGCAGCCTCTACCAGGCGCTTGACTCGCTCGATTCCACGTTCGTCCGTGCGGAATCTGGTCTTCGCTGCGACCTTGCCCAAGCGCACCTCGCGCGCGGCGAGTACGACCAGGCGCACGAGCAGCTGCGGACCGCGCGTCTGTTGGCGAGCCGCACCGGATCGGCGCGGCATCGCCGCAGGATCGATCAGCTCACGCAGAAGCTGTAGACGTGCTCTTCTGCCTGCTCGCGAGTAGGTGCAGGAGGCCAACGAGGCTGCCAGAGCCCATGAGTTGACCGCGCGCCATCAGGTCGGGGATGTCCGCGAGCGGTACCCACTCAACGCGGCCCGCTTCCTCCGCATCGCTCGGCTCGCCTACCTGCTCGGCGCCGCGCCCTACGAAGATCTCGTGCGGTGAGTCCACCATGCCGACCATGGGCTGATACGTGATGACGTGCTCAAGGTCGCCGGGGCGCCAGCCTGTCTCTTCCTCGACTTCCCGCGCGGCGCACGTACGGGCATCCTCGCCCGCGTCCACGATCCCGCCCGGGAGCTCCCAGCCCCACTGATCCGGCACGAAGCGATAGCGCCAGAGCATGAGCACGCGGTCTTGGTCGTCCAGCACAGCCGTGATCGCGACGTGCTGAAGCCGCACCACATGGTGCTCAAAGCGCTTCACGCCCGGGGGCTCGACGTCGACCAGGCCGAGCCGGACCCAACGGTTGTCGTACAAGGGACGTTCGCCGTAGATCTGCCACGGCTCCAGCTCTCCCGAGGAGGAGCCCGTGCGACGCTGAGCCGGAGAGGGCGCCGGCACTCGATACGAACTCCGGCCGTGGACCTCCAAGACCCCTTCGGCTACGAGCCGCGCAAGGGCCTGCCGCAGGGCGGTGCGGCCGATGTCGAGTTCCGTCGTCAGCGTGCGCTCGGACGGCAGCTTGTCACCAGGTGAGAGCTTCCCTCCTCCGACCCACTCACGGATCGTGCGCTCTACCCGAGCCGTCTTGGTCTCTGCCATTCCCGCAGCACGCTCCCCATTCGTTGGCTGGTGCACACCAGCGTAGCCAGTCGGCACCTTCTCCGGCAGGTGACGTCTGAGGAGTCCCCGGGGGGAGAGAGAAGGTGCTGCCTACGGCCGCGCGACTCTTGGCAGCTCGCTGCGCTCGCGCGCGACGACTGCCGACGGGGTTGGGCACCATCGCGCACGTTTGGCCAGTCCACCGGACAAGCGGCTGCAACACCTGGTGTTGCAGCCTGCCGTCCACGTGATCAGCCGGGGTTGAAGAGACCAGCTCCGCCCGCGCGTGGGTGGTCTCTTCTGCTCTCCCCACTCGCGGCTAGTGTCCGCAGCGTCCACCACCCTGTCTCTCCTGGAGCCGGTCTCGACCTGCGGAAACCGGCTCCTAGTAGCGGAGGGTGTCCGGACGCTTCGGACACTAGCGGACGCTAAACGATTTGTTTAGCGTCCAGGGGAACAGTGCAGGTCAGAGCGGTGGCCGACGGACGACGGACGCTGCGGACGCTGTTTTCCCTCAACTCTCTAGTAAGAGAGAAGAGCGCTCTTCAGTGGGGGTGGGATCGCGGTGCGCACGGCCGACTGCCCCTCCTGAAGAGCCTTGGTGACCGGCGCAGGGCGAGAGGGGCCCAGCGGCGCCTGCCCGCGACGTGCGAGCGAAGCGAGCCCAAAGACGCGCGGCCGTAGGCCGCTCCTTCCTGCTCTTCCCCGCGACGCCCCCGTCGCCGGGTGCGTCCCGATAGCGGTCCGGCGGCGCCCCTCCCGAGGGGCGTTGAACGGCTCCGTTCCGTGGTCTGCCAGATGTGCCGCTAACCGCTAACGTGCTGGTCACCTGCGTGTTTGGCCGCTATCAGGGTCGCTATCGTTAGCGACCCCTGCCGCTATCGATAGCGACTCGGATGTAAGGATCAGCCGCTAGCAGAGACGCTAACGTTAGCGGGCCTAATGACTCACGCGTTAGTCCTATGGTGCACTGCTGCGTGCCTTGTATCGGCTGGCCGTGTGTTCGAGAAGCTTTCGGCACGCCTCCGCCATGTCCTTCAGTTGGTCGTCATCTACGACGAAGTTCACAAGGTGGCCACCATCCGGCATAGGCATGACCCCACGGACCTCCGAGGCGCGGAGGTAGGGCCAGAAGCGTCCGTGTGCGAAGCCTGAGGCCACCCGCCACAGTGCTTGGGTTGAGTTGGGCTCTAGTCCAGCGCTCGCGGCGGCTTCGTTGATGATGCTGATGGCCACGGGCTTCGTCAGCTTGGAGAGGCCGAGACTCTGGGCCAGTTGCTCGACCTCTTCCCGGCGCTCGGCTCCGGTCTTGCCTTGTGGCCCCGTGACGTGCTTAGTGTCTTTCTCGTGCTGGTCACGGTTGCGGAAATCCTCAGCCCACAGACGGAGCACTCGGTGGCGGCGCACATCTCGGTCCTTGCCAGCCAGGAGCCACGCTGCGGTGGCGAAGTTCTCAAGGGCCCCACGCAGCAAAGTCCACGGGCTGTACGGATCGACCTGACGAGCCACGGCAACAAGCTTTGTGAAAGCTTCGACGTGCGTCAGGCCAGCCGAGAAAGAGGATTGGATGAACTTGGCGGCACCCCAAGACTGCAAGGGTTCGTCGTCCTTCGCCAGGCTACTGCGCTCGACCGGGGTGGGCAGCAAGAGGAAGTGGTTGTCGCCTCGATAGGCTGCGGCTGCGTTGAAGAGCGGCGCGAGGTAGGAGAAGTCCTCTCGCCCCGTCGCGGACGTGTTCATGGCGTCACCGTACGCCGCTGTGACGTCTGTCGTCTGCCAATATTCATGCACCTTTGTCTGGACTCGCGTGGCCTGATCGACGAGTGTCGCGGCGTCGCCAGGGGCCCGGCGCTGGGCCCTCTGTGGGCCCTCCGACGACAACCGATAACGACAGACAACGACCACCAACAACCGCTCAGCCGCAGGTCAGTTGGTGTGCGCACCCCTCTGACCAGGGCAAGAAAACGGGCCCGCCAGACCCAGGGCAAGAAGAAGTAAGCAGGGCTGACCGAAAAGCCCCCTGCTCGCGCCTCCGCGCGGCAGGGGGCTTTGTCGGTGGTCAGCGATCGGTGGTCAGGGCCCCTGCACCGTCAACGGCACCGGATGGATCTCGTCCGCAAGATGCCCCGCGCGCTCGTGGATGCGTTGCACCGCCTCCGCCGACGGGGCCTCCGAGAGGCAGTAGACCGTGCCGGACTCGGGATCCGCCCAGGCCTTCTCGAAGTGGACTCCCTCGTCCTTCTCGATGTCCAGGTCGGCCTGGTGGGCCTGGTGCAGCTGGTCGGCCGTGATGCCTTCCATGCCGTGGTGGACGTCCATGAACATGGGCATGGCGTCGCACCTCCTATCCCTGATCTGGTCGCACTCCTGCTTCGTACGGCCTGCCTGCTCTCCATCTTCAGCCCGTACGACCGCCCCGGCGAGCGCTGCCTACTTGAGCCCGATCTCCGCGCAGTCCGCCGCGAACTCCGGAGTGCAGATGTCCTGGATCGTGTAGACGCCGTCCTGGAGCACCGTGTCCTTGATGTTTTCCTTCGTGAGGGCCACCACCGGTACCAGCATCGACGGGATGTCCTTCTGCGTCGGGCTGTCGACCTTGTCGCGGGTCAGCGCGTCGAACTCGATCGAGCGGCCCTGGACCTTGGCCACCGCCATCGACGCGGCGTTGTTGGCCTCCAGGATGAACGACTTGTAGACGCTCATGTACTGCTCGCCGGAGACGATCCGCTGCACCGCCGCGAGGTCCGCGTCCTGCCCGGTCACCGGCGGGATCTTGGAGGCGCCCGCCTCCTTCAGCGCGTCGATGACCGCGCCGGCCATGCCGTCGTTCGCCGAGTAGACGGCGGCGATGTTGTTCAGCCCGACGGTCCTGATCGCCGTCTCCATGTTGGTCTTGGCGATCTCGGGCAGCCAGTCCTTGGTGTTGTAGGACGCCGCTATCTGGACCTTGCCCTTGAGCTCGTCCATCGCGCCGGTCTGGAAGCGGGCCGTGTTCGGGTCCGTGAGCGAGCCGTTGATCATGACGATCTTGCTGCTGGTGGCCTTCGTGCCGAGGGCCTCGAGGATCGAGCGGCCCTGTACCTCGCCGACGAGTTCGTTGTCGTGGGAGACGTACGCGTCGATCGGGCCCTCCGCGAGCCTGTCGTACGCGATGACCGGTATGCCCGCGTCCTTGGCCTTCTCGATCGCCGGCGCGATGGTCTTGGAGTCGATCGCGTCCACCACGAGGACGTCCACCTTCTCCGCGATCATCTCCTCGAGCTGCCTGCTCTGCTTGGCCTCGTCCGCCTCGGCGTTGGCGTAGAGGACCTTGCCCTTGCCGTTGGTGAGGGTGGTGACCTGCTTCTTGAAGAGCGGGTAGTCGAACTTCTCGAAGCGCTTGGTCTTCTTGTCGGGAAGCAGGAGCCCCACCGTGATGTCGTCGCCCTTCTTGGGCGTCGCGGAGCCGCTGCTTCCGCTGGTGCCGTCCAGGACACCGCACGCGGCGAGCGAGAGGGCCGAGGCAGTCGCCGTCACCGCGATGGCGATACGGCGTACGGCGGTCCGACGGGGGGTGCGAGCGTTCACGGGAGGTGCCTTCCAGGCGGGGAACAGCATGACGAACCCAGAAACAGAACAGATACGGAAGCCAACGCGGCGGCAGCACGTGACGTCAAGAAGTGCTGGTTAACGAGATGGCAACAGGGTGTCTGTTGTGCGTGGACGACGTCTGAGCGTCAACTGATGTGAAGTGTATGCCTGTTCGAACGTGCACGAGGTCGACTTCCCCCGCCCCGCGCGGGGGTGAAGGTCCTCGGCGCACACAAACCTCACACAAAGGGACCCTGCCTCCGCGACGGGAGGCAGGGCCCGGAGGCGATGCCGTGACTACGGGCGGCGCGTCAACCGCACTGGCAGGGGTTGCCCGACTGACACCCGCACCCGCACCCGGAGCCGCAGCCGCAGGCGCCGAACAGGGGCAGGTTCTTGATCTCGGCGGGATGCTGCGTCTCGCGTTCCCGCGTCGGGTCGGGCGTGCTGGGGGTCTCGGCCATGGGGCCCTCCTGGAGAGCTGGTCCTGGAGACGGGTGCCCTCTCGGGCTCCTGTGCTCTTATGCCTTCTCCCCATTCCACGCCCGGCCCGCCGGGCGCATCAACGGCGCACGGAGGCTTACGGGGTGACGCGCCCTCTTACACGCCCTCTTACACGCCCTCGACTCCCGTCGGCGGCTGCACGTCCTGCTGCAGCTCGTCCGCGTGCTCTCCCGTCACCAGGAACACCACACGCTTGGCGACCGACACCGCGTGGTCCGCGAACCGCTCGTAGTAGCGGCCGAGCAGCGTGACGTCGACCGCCGTCTCGATGCCGTGCTTCCAGCGCTCGTCGATCAGGTGCCGGAAGAGCGTGCGGTGCAGGAGGTCCATCTCGTCGTCGTCCGTCTCCAGCTGCATCGCCAGATCGACGTCCTTGGTGATGATGACCTCGGCCGCCTTCGCCATCAGGCGCTGCGCGAGCTGGCCCATCTCCAGGATCGTGGCGTGCAGGTCACGCGGGACCGCGCGGTCCGGGAAGCGCAGCCGGGCCAGCTTGGCGACATGCTGGGCCAGGTCGCCCGACCGCTCGAGGTCGGCGCTCATCCGCAGCGACGTCACGACGATCCGCAGGTCGGTGGCGACCGGCTGCTGGCGGGCGAGCAGCGCTATGGCCCGGCCCTCCAGGTCGTGCTGGAGCTCGTCGACCTTGGCGTCCGCCTCGATGACACTTTCGGCCAGTTTCAGGTCGGCGTCGAGGATCGCCGTCGTGGCACGCCCGATCGCCGACCCGACAAGTCGGGCCATTTCGACCAGACTATCGCCGATCGAGTCAAGTTCCTCGTGGTACGCGTCACGCATCAGGTTCCCTCTCTTGACGTCCGTTCGGGGGCGAACAGCGGGCCCCGTGACCCCCACGCTCCCACGTTCGGCCCTGTACGCGTCGATTTCCGCCCCGACAAATGAATCAATACTGGCTCCAAGGTGAACTCTGGGCGACGAGTGTTCGAGGACGCACGTCGATGGCTGTGGCCAGGTCGTGCCCCATGCCTAACCTGGTCGCATGGACGTGAACGCGGCAGTCGCCGCAGCGGCAGCGATCGCCGGGGTGCTCACCGGCGTCATCGCCATGCTGGCGTTCCGCTGGAGCGAGCGCGACCAGAAGCGCCCCACCCGCAGCTCCCTGCACACCGACCCCGTGCTGCCGCCCGGCGTCGACACCGTGCTGTCCGTGCTGCGGTCCTCGGCCGTCGTACTCGACGAGGCGGACGCCGTCGTCAAGGCCAGCTCGGCGGCGTACGCCCTCGGGCTCGTCCGTGGCGGAAAGCTTTCGGTGGAGCCGATGCTCCAGATGGCCCGCGACACCCGGCGCGACGGCGAGATACGCCAGGTCGAGCTGGACCTCCCCAGACGCGGCACCGGCCGCGGCGAGGCCCTCGCCGTCTCCGCCCGCGTCGCCCCCCTCGGCTCGCGCCTGGTCCTCCTGCTCGTCGAGGACCTCACCGAGGCCCGGCGCATAGAGGCCGTACGCCGCGACTTCGTCGCCAACGTCAGCCACGAGCTCAAGACCCCCACCGGCGCGCTCTCCCTCCTCTCCGAGGCCGTCATGGGCGCCTCCGACGACCCGGAGGCGGTCGAGCGCTTCGCCGGCCGGATGCAGATCGAGGCGACCCGCCTCACCAGCCTCGTCCAGGAACTCATCGACCTCTCCCGGGTGCAGAACGACGACCCGCTGGAGGACGCCGAGCCCGTCCGCGTCGACGAACTCGTCGCCGAGGCCGTCGACCGCTGCCGCCACCAGGCCGGCACCAAGCACATCACCATGGCCGCCGGAGGCACCGCCGACCTGCGCGTCTGGGGCAACCGCGGCCAGCTCGCCGCCGCCCTCGGCAACCTCGTCGAGAACGCCGTCAACTACTCGCCCGCCGCCACCCGCGTCGGCATAGCGGCCCGCCGGGTGAACGCCCCCGGCGGCGACCTCATCGAGGTAGCCGTCACCGACCAGGGCATCGGCATCTCCGACAAGGACAAGGAGCGCATCTTCGAGCGCTTCTACCGCGTCGACCCCGCCCGCTCCCGCGCCACCGGCGGTACGGGCCTCGGGCTGGCGATCGTCAAGCACGTGGCCGCCTCGCACGGCGGGGAGGTCACCGTGTGGAGCTCCGAGGGCCAGGGCTCCACCTTCACCCTGCGGCTGCCGGAGGCGGGCACCGGCCGCCGGTCCCGCGCCGACCGGCCGCACGTGTACGACCATGACTCCCACCCCGAGTCACTCCCAGACTCCGACCCCGGCCCACACGCCGGGGCCGGACCGTCCGACCCCGGCGAAGAGGCCGACCGGACCACCGGTACATCCCCTTACGATCCGCTCCACGCCCCGGAGGTCCTTCCGTGACCCGAGTGCTCGTCGTCGAGGACGAGGAGTCCTTCTCCGACGCCCTTTCCTACATGCTCCGCAAGGAGGGTTTCGAGGTCGCCATCGCGGCCACCGGGCCCGACGGACTCGACGAGTTCGAGCGCAACGGCGCCGACCTCGTCCTCCTCGACCTGATGCTGCCGGGCCTGCCCGGCACGGAGGTCTGCCGCCAGCTGCGCGTCAAGTCCAACGTCCCGGTGATCATGGTCACCGCCAAGGACAGCGAGATCGACAAGGTCGTCGGCCTGGAGATAGGGGCCGACGACTACGTCACCAAGCCCTTCTCCTCCCGCGAACTGGTCGCCCGCATCCGCGCCGTCCTGCGCCGCCGCGGCGAACCCGAGGAGGTCACCCCGGCCGCGCTGGAGGCCGGCCCGGTCCGCATGGACGTCGACCGCCACGTGGTCACCGTCGCCGGCGGCAAGGTCGACCTCCCGCTCAAGGAGTTCGACCTCCTGGAGATGCTGCTGCGCAACGCCGGCCGCGTACTGACCCGTATGCAGCTCATCGACCGGGTCTGGGGCGCCGACTACGTGGGCGACACCAAGACCCTCGACGTCCACGTCAAGCGCCTGCGCGCCAAGATCGAGCCGGACCCGGGCGCCCCCAGATACCTGGTCACGGTCCGCGGCCTCGGATACAAGTTCGAGCCGTAAACCGCCCCGGACCCCCAGCAGCGACAGACCCAGCGGCGACCCGCGTCCGTACGCCGAAGGGCGGGACCTCTCCCAGGAGGCCCCGCCCTTCGGCGTACGTGGTGCTGGTGTACGACGGTCCAGTGGCCGCCGACCGGCGCCGGTTACTGACCGGCGACCGCGGCCCCCGTGGCCGCCGGCGACGCGCCCGGAGTGACCCCGGCCTCGGGCGTCACGCCGGCCCCCGTCGGGGACGCGCCCGGGGAACCGGTCGCCGCGGGCGCGCCGGAGACGGCGGCGGAGGTGGAGGGCGAGGGGCCGGCGGCGCCGCCCGGGACCTCAGGAGCCGCGGTCGGGCCCCACGAGGCGTAGAACTGCTCCGCCGGGACGACGAACGCGCGCAGGCTCACGTCACCGGTCTTGCTGAAGGTGAAGGTGATCTTCTGCGCGTTGCCGTCCTGGACCGACTCACGGCTGCTCGGCAGCACCGCCGACGCGTTGTTCGCACCGCCGATGACGAGCGAACCGCCGGCCGGGATGCTCAGGTTCTTGCCCTTGGCGGGCTTCAGCTCCGCGGTCTTGCCGGTGCCGGGGACGGTGATCGACTCCAGCGTCTGGGCAGTGATGCCGGTGTTGAACACGGTCGCCGAGACGGCGGCGGGGCCGGTCGACTCCAGCTCCGACGGGGTGATGACGACGACGTTCTGCAGCTTGATGGCCCCGACGGTGGTGGCCGCGTTGTCGGGCTTGATCTCCAGCGTCTGGGCGTTGTTTCCGGCTGCGCACCCGGCGAGCGTGGCGACCGAGAACGCGAGGGCGGATGCGGCGAGGGCGCCGCGTCGAAGGCTGCTGCTCACGGCGGCGGCAACTCCTTGGAACGCACGGGCAGCTCCTTATAAAGCCGCCCTAAGTGACTGTCAGCGGCCTTAGGTTACCGAGCCGTTCCCGGCCCACCGCACCCGACCCGCCTCTACGGGGGAGCGCGGGCGCCTCAGGAGTCGTTTTGACCCCTTCTCGGGGGCGGCGGTCCGCCATTCACATAAGTGCCGTCGGCAAAGAGAAGAGCATGCGGGGAAAATTCTGGTGAAGGAATGAAGGGCATCGGGAAATTGATCACTCATGGATCATCCGCTCGGCCATCCGCCGGATCATCGACCGGTTCAGCGACCGGTTCATCGGCCGTAGTGATCAATTCCGGATTCGTCGCGCGCCCGGCTCCGCTCATCGAACGGAGTAACGGAAGTAGCACAGTTGGAAGCGGACATAAGGGGATGTTTGGTCGCCCGGCGGGGCCTCCGGGTGCGTGTAACGCCCGGGTTTCACTGCGTTCGGAGAGCCGCTCCGACCTGCGAATACCCTCCCCTTCTTCGCCTCCGGGGCCCTTCCGAAGCACGTTCCTGTTGCAGTTGTCAAGCCCCGAGATATGCCCTGACCTGCGAAAACGCCATTCAGAAGCTGCCGTTTCCGTGTTACCCTGGATAGCCACGGAAGGGGTACCTGTCACATGACGTTCAAGGTTGGCGACACCGTGGTCTATCCCCATCACGGGGCCGCGCTGATCGAGGCCATCGAAACTCGCCAGATCAAAGGCGTGGACAAGACCTACTTGGTGCTGAAGGTCGCCCAGGGTGACCTGACTGTACGTGTGCCAGCGGACAATGCGGAGTTCGTCGGCGTACGTGATGTGGTCGGTCAGGACGGACTGGACCGGGTCTTCGAGGTCCTGCGCGCTCCGTATGCCGAGGAGCCCACGAACTGGTCGCGTCGTTACAAGGCAAATCTGGAGAAGCTCGCCTCCGGCGATGTCATCAAGGTCGCGGAAGTCGTGCGTGACCTGTGGCGTCGTGAGCGTGAGCGCGGACTGTCCGCCGGTGAGAAGCGCATGCTCGCCAAGGCTCGCCAGATCTTGGTGAGCGAGCTCGCGCTCGCGGAGAACACGAACGAGGACAAGGCCGAGGCGCTGCTCGACGAGGTGCTCGCGTCCTGAAACTGACTGGGAACGGGCAGCACTGAAAGCCCGCTCACCCAGCTCAGCAGCACATTGAAATGCCGCGGTGCCCGATGACGTATCCAATGTCGCCGGGCGCTGCGGCATGTTCGTGTCCGGGCGCTGACGACATCAGTGAATTTCCCCTACCGGCAGTGGAAACTCCGCGAACGCCGTTGTCTCGCGGTCTGCCAGTAGTACTGAATACTTGGCGCGCCGGGCCCGGAGACGACTCGACCGGATGTCACGGAAGGGTCCGATCGAGGCTCGCGCCCGGCACTCTTCCAGGCCATACCCACGAGGGCTCGGCACACAAACCTGACAGGAACCGATGTCTGACGAATCGCGCCCCACACCGCCCGGGGCACGTACGGCCGCGGTGATTCCGGCCGCCGGCCGGGGCGTACGCCTCGGCCCGGGCGCTCCCAAAGCGCTTCGCGCGCTGAACGGCACGCCCATGCTCGTCCACGCCGTCCGCGCGATGGCCGCGTCCCGTGCCGTCTCGCTCGTCGTCGTCGTGGCCCCGCCGGACGGCGCCGCCGAGGTCAGGACCCTCCTCGACGCGCACGCGCTGCCCGAGCGTACGGACTTCGTCGTCGTCCCCGGCGGCGAGTCCAGGCAGGAGTCGGTGAAACTCGGCCTGGACGCGCTGCCGGCCGGCATCGACATCGTCCTCGTCCACGACGCCGCCCGCCCCCTCGTACCGGTGGACACCGTCGACGCCGTGATCGAAGCCGTACGGGAGGGCGCGCAGGCCGTGGTTCCCGCGCTGCCGCTCGCGGACACCGTCAAGGAGGTCGAGCCGGCCGCCACGCATGGCGAACCGGAACCCGTACTGGCGACACCCGAGCGGGCCCGACTCCGCGCGGTCCAGACACCGCAGGGGTTCGCCGTCGACACCCTCGTACGGGCCCACAAGACGGTGACCGAGAACGTCACCGACGACGCGAGCATGGTGGAACAGCTGGGCCTGCCGGTCGTCGTCGTGCCCGGCCACGAGGAGGCGTTCAAGGTGACGCGACCGCTGGACCTGGTGCTCGCGGAGGCGGTACTCGCCCGCAGGAGGCTGAACCATGGCTTCTGAGCCCGTGGCGCCGGGGCCGCTGCTGCCCCAGGTCGGCATCGGTACCGACATTCACGCTTTCGAGGAGGGCCGGGAACTGTGGTGCGCCGGCCTGAAGTGGGAGGGGGAGGGGGCGGGGCTCGCGGGTCACTCCGACGCCGACGTGGTCGCCCACGCCGCGTGCAACGCGCTGTTCTCGGCGGCCGGCCTCGGTGACCTCGGACAGCACTTCGGCACCGGGCGCCCGGAGTGGTCCGGGGCGTCCGGGGTGACACTGCTGACGGAGGCCGCGCGGATCGTACGGGCGGCCGGGTTCACCATCGGCAACGTCGCCGTGCAGGTCGTGGGACCACGGCCGAAGATCGGCAAGCGGCGCCAGGAAGCACAGCAGGTGCTGTCCGAGGCGGTCGGGGCGCCGGTGTCGGTCTCCGGCGCCACAACGGACGGGCTCGGCTTTCCGGGACGGGAAGAAGGCCTGATGGCGGTGGCGACGGCACTGGTGGCCCGTACGGGCTGAGACCGGACCGCGGGCGGCCCCGAGGCGGCAATGTCACGAATATGTGGCCCTTGTGGTCAAGGGGCGTGGGGCACCCGGTATCGGCCACTACCCTGGACCCGTGACCATTCGCCTGTACGACACCAGCGCCCGGCAGATCCGTGACTTCGCCCCGCTCACACCGGGTTGTGTCTCGATCTACCTCTGTGGCGCCACCGTGCAGGCCGCCCCGCACATCGGGCACATCCGGTCCGGGCTCAACTTCGACATCCTGCGCCGCTGGTTCACCTACCGCGGCTACGACGTCACCTTCATCCGCAACGTCACCGACATCGACGACAAGATCATCAACAAGGCCGCCGAACAGGGGCGGCCCTGGTGGTCCATCGGTTTCGAGAACGAGCGGGCCTTCAACGACGGTTACCACGCGCTCGGCTGCCTGCCCCCGACCTACGAGCCGCGTGCCACCGGGCATGTGACCGAGATGGTCGAGATGATGCGCGGCCTCATCGAGCGCGGACACGCCTACGAGGCCGACGGCAACGTCTACTTCGACGTGCGCTCCTTCCCCGGCTACCTGCAGCTGTCCAACCAGGAGCTCGACAACCTGCTCCAGCCCTCCTCGGACGGCGAGACCGGCAAGCGCGACTCCCGTGACTTCGCCATGTGGAAGGCCGTCAAGCCGGGCGAGCCGAGCTGGGAGACGCCCTGGGGGCGGGGACGGCCCGGCTGGCACCTCGAGTGCTCGGCCATGGCCCACAAGTACCTGGGCTCCGCCTTCGACATCCACGGCGGCGGCCTCGACCTGATCTTCCCGCACCACGAGAACGAGATCGCCCAGGCCAAGGCCTTCGGCGACGACTTCGCCGCCTACTGGCTGCACAACGCCTGGGTCACCATGAGCGGCGAGAAGATGTCGAAGTCCCTCGGCAACTCCGTCCTCGTCAGCGAGATGGTCAAGGCCTGGCGGCCCATCGTCCTGCGCTACTACCTCGGCACCCCGCACTACCGCTCGATGATCGAGTACAGCGAAGAGGCCCTGCGCGAGGCCGAGTCGGCGTTCGCCCGCATCGAGGGCTTCGTGCAGCGCGTCATCGAGAAGGCCGGCGGCGTCGTCGAGCCCTCCGCCGAGGTGCCGCCCGCCTTCGCCGAGGCCATGGACGACGACCTGGGCGTGCCGCAGGCCCTCGCCGTCGTCCACACCACCGTCAGGCAGGGCAACTCCGCCCTCGCCGCCGACGACAAGGAAGCCGCCGTCGCCCGCCTCGCCGAGGTGCGCGCCATGCTCGGCGTCCTCGGCCTCGACCCCCTCGACCCGCACTGGGCCGGGGAGGGCGCCGACCGGGGCGAGGATCTGCACGGCGTCGTCGACAGCCTCGTACGCCTCGTCCTCGACCAGCGCGAGGCCGCGCGCGGACGCAAGGACTGGGGTACCGCCGACGCCATCCGCGACCAGCTCAACCAGTCGGGGCTCGTCATCGAGGACAGCCCGCAGGGACCGCGCTGGACCCTCGGCCCGCGCTGATCAAATCACCACAAATACGTGCATCTTCTTGATCGATTGTGCCGCCCGGGTCTCCGGGCGGCACACTCATAGACGTACACACGCACGTCACCACACAGACAGGTAGGTCATGGCCGCTAACAACCGCCGCATGTCCGGCAAGAAGGGCGCGCAGGTCGGCAGTGGCGGCCAGCGGCGCCGGGGGCTCGAGGGCAAGGGCCCGACCCCGCCCGCCGAGATGCGCAAGGGACACAAGAAGAACCGTATTGCCGGAGCCAAGGCCAAGCAGCTCCAGCGGCGGCCCGCACCCAAGGGGCGCGGCGGAAAGGCCTCCTCCGAACTCGTCGTCGGACGCAACTCCGTCGTCGAGGCACTCCGCGAGGGCGTCCCCGCCTCCACGCTCTACGTCCAGCAGTTCATCGACAACGACGAGCGCGTGCGCGAGGCCCTCCAGCTGGTCGGCGAGCGCGGCGGGATCCACCTCATGGAGGCCCCCCGCCCCGAACTCGACCGGATGACCAACGGCCTCAACCACCAGGGCCTCGTCCTCCAGGTCCCGCCGTACGAGTACGCGCACCCCGAGGACCTCGCGAACGCCGCCTACGACAACGGTGAGGACCCCCTCATCGTCGCCCTCGACGGCGTCACCGACCCGCGCAACCTCGGCGCCGTCGTCCGTTCCGTCTCCGCCTTCGGCGGCCACGGCGTCGTCGTGCCCGAGCGGCGCGCCGCCGGGATGACCGCCGGTGCCTGGAAGACGTCCGCCGGCGCCGCCGCCCGTACGCCCGTCGCCCGCGCCACCAACCTGACGCGCGCCCTGGAGTCGTACCAGAAGGCCGGCATCCTCGTCGTCGGTCTCGCCGCCGACGGGGACGCCGAACTCGGTGACCTCACCGCCCTCGGCGGGCCCGTCGTCATCGTCGTCGGCAGCGAGGGCAAGGGGCTGTCCCGGCTCGTCGGGGAGACCTGCGACCACCTCGTCCGGATCCCGATGCCCGGCGGCACCGAGTCCCTCAACGCCGGTGTCGCCGCCGGGATCGTGCTGTACGAAGCGGCCCGCCGACGCGCCTGAACACACGTGCCCACCCTCACCCGTACGGGTGAGGCCGGGCGGGTGACGTGACCTTGACGCGGCCCGGACACATCCGCCAAGTCAAAGCAGTGTCCTAACGTCACGTCACTCGGTTAGATGAGTGTGGACACCAGAACACCCCGCACACCCACGGGGGACCGCTCGTCGGGATACGACGACGCTCCCGCGCTGAGCATGGTGAAGGTGCCGAGCGATCCGGCGCAGGTCATCGTCAACCATGCGAGTTTCCGCGTGCAGTTGGGGGCCTCGACGCGGCGGGCGGCACCGTCGTCCCGCGTCGCCCGGCACCTCGGCGCCTCCGAGGACACGGCGCGCATTCCCGTCGTCGGCGCCGGCGGCGCCACGGCCGGCCGACGCCGGGCGCCCGTCGTCTGGAGCGGCAGGTCGGCGCCCGACGACACCGGCGCACACCGCCTGCTCCAGGCCGTCCGGGGCTCCAGCGTGCGCCACGGCGAACAGCCGCCGGCCGCCGACGCCGGAGCGACCCAGGTCATCCCCCGAATCGACGACGAACTCGACTACGCCGGCAGCACCCTCGACCAGACCGTCGAGACCCCCATCGTCGGCAGCCAGCGCACCCACGGCTCCGACACCGGCCGCCTCCTCCCCAATATGCGCACCACCGGCAGCGCATACGAGGAAGCCGGCTACGCCGACTCCGGATACGGCCAACACGGCTACGGAGACGACGAGTTCGGCTACGACGGCGACGAAGCCCACGACCGGGACGCCGACGGACGACGCAAGCGCCACGCCAACGACCACGTACGGCACGCCTATTACCCAGGCCGCCGCATGAACCTCGGCGTCGTCCTGCTCCCGCTGCGCATCTTCCTCGGCTTCATCTCCATCTACGCCGGCATGGGCAAACTCTGCGACCCCGTCTACTTCGACGGCGGCAAACGCGGCTCCATGATGAAGTGGCTCAACACCCTGCACCCCTGGGAAGTCGCCGAGCCACTACGGCAGTTCGCCCTCCAGCACCCCGTCGGCTCCGGACTCGTCATCGCCTTCCTCCAGGTCGTCGTGGGAGTCCTCACGGTCCTCGGCCTGTGGCAGCGCGTCGCCGCGGTCGGCGGCGCCCTTCTCTCCGGCGCACTGCTCGTCACCGTCAGCTGGAAGAGCGTCCCCGTCTACGACGCCCCCGACATCATCTACCTCGCCGCCTGGTCACCGCTGATCATCGCCGGCGCCCCCGTCTACTCCATCGACGGCCGCCTCGCCGGCAGCGCCTGGCGCCGGCTCGGCCCCCGGACGGACATCTGGGAGCTGCGCGCCTACGTCCTGCGCCGCGGCGCCCTCGTCACCGCCGTCGTCATCGGACTCACGCTCCTCATCGGCTCGCTCCTCGGCGGCGCCGTCCGTGACGCCGACCGCGTGGTCGCCCCCGGCCCCGGCGAGGCCCCGCGCAACGAACTCCCCGGCTCCCCGCTCCCGGCGGAGTCCGGCGAACACCGCGCCTCGAAGAGCCCCTCGGCGGCCACCAAGTCCCCGACCCAGAGCGCCACTTCGGCCGCCCCCGCGACCAGCGGCGCGGAGAGCACCCCCCAGGAGGCCCGCGAGAGCGGCAGCGTCACCGGCAGCCGGCCCAGCCAGACCCAGGGCACCGTCGGCCAGGCCCCGCCGCAGCAGACCACCCCGGTCCAGCAGGCGCCCAGCACCAGCACCGGCCCGTCCTCGTCGGGCGGCGGCGGCAGTACGGGCACCCCCGGCGGCACCAACGGTGGCTCCACGGGCGGCAGCACCGGCAGCACCGGCGACAGCAGCACCGGCGGCGGCTCCTCCACGGGCCAGCCGGGACTGGTCGGCGGGCTCCTGGGCTAGCAACAACCCGCCTGAGCCCGGCGGTTACATGGACGGGGCCCCGCGCTACTCAGCGCGGGGCCCCATTTCACGTACGTACGAAGGTGGTTGGGAGGTCGTTGGCGAACCGGCCGCTCAACGCCCCAGCGTCGCAAGCTCCTTCGCCGCCTCCGTGAGGTCCTTCGCGGTGTCGATGGCACGCCAGTAGGCACCGTGCGGGATCGGGAAACCGGCCAGACGCAGCTCGCGGGCCAGGTGAGGGAACGTCGTACGTTCGTGGTCGCCGCGCTCCGGGAGCAGGGCGGCGAACTCGGAGGAGAAGACGTACACCCCCGCGTTGATCTCGAACGTCGACGGAGGGGACTCTATGAAGTCCGTGATGTGACCGAAGCCGTCCGTCTGCACGGCACCCCACGGCAGCCGCGGCCGGGCCAGCGCGAGAGTCGCCACGGCGTCCCGCTCCGCGTGGAAGTCGGCCATCTCGCGCAGCGAGAAACGGGTCCAGATGTCACCGTTGGTGGCATACCAGGGCTGGTCCGGAGCGGGGAGGTGCGCGGCGGCGTACTTGAGGCCGCCGCCACGGCCGAGGGGCTCCGTCTCGACGACCGTCGTGACGTTCAGCGGCAGCTCAGCGGACGCGAGCCACTTCTGCAGCACCTCGGCGAGATGACCACAGCTGACGACGACATCCGTCACGCCCTCCTCGGCGAGCCAGACGAGCTGATGGCCGATGATCGGCGTCCCCGTGCCGGGGATCTCGACCATCGGCTTGGGCCGGTCGTCGGTGTACGGGCGGAGCCGGGAGCCTTGGCCGCCGGCGAGGACCACGGCCTGGGTGGGGCGCGTCGTGGCGTTCGGATCGGTCATGAATCGAACTGTACGGGGCGCTCCGCGGGTTTGGCGGGGGAGGTGGGGGGGGTGGGTGTGCGTGGGGATCTGCGGCTCGGTGGGGGCTGGGCGCGCAGTTCCCCGCGCCCCTGGAGGCTGCCCCTGCGGGGCGCCTCCAGGGGCGCGGGAGGGCAGCCTCTGCGCGGCGCCTCCGGGGGCTTCGCGGTTAGCTGTGGGCCGCTGCTACTCCTGTGGCGAAAGATGTGTCGCAGACCGGGCGGGCGTAGGACTGGGCTCGTGACGGGCCGTACATGCGGACGGCTGCTCGGCCCAGGGCGCGGGCGATCGAGGTGCAGTGCCTTGCCAGAGCCGGCTTGCCGTTCACCGCCTGCTGGAGGTGGGTGAGGGCGGTCCCGGGGTCCTTGTCCTGGAGCTCCAGGAGGAGCTGGTCGCGCAGGACGTCCTGCGGTTCGGGGGCCGCTGCGGCTCGGGCGGCCAAGTCCTCGGAGGATGCCGTGAGCACCGAGTCCGAGGGGTTCCCCGACCAGTTGACCCGGGTGACCGCGAGGGTCCCGGACAGCACCAGGACGACGGGCAGGACAAGGGCGAGGCTACGGCCGATCCGGCGGGCGGGGCCACGGCCACTTCGCGTCAGTTGGTTAGTGGAGTGCTTCACGCGAGTGAGGGTAGCGCTCAGTGCTGATATGGCGACATTCAGTCACCCGATCGGGGGATGGATTGGTGCCGTTTTCTGGGTAGGGCGTTGACGCGCGCGTCCGTGAAGGCACACGCGGAGGCACATGCGGAGGCGCATGCGGAGGCGCATGCGAAGGGCCCCGCGGCAAGCCGCGGGGCCCTTCAACGTTCAGATCGACACCGAGATCGAGATCGCGTCTCAGTCGGTGAGGCGCGCGCCCGTGGAGGTCGAGAACACGTGGGTCTCGCCCGGACGCGGCACGACGTGCAGCGTGGCGCCCTTGTCCGGGACGGCACGGCCGCTGACACGGACGACCAGGTCCTTGAGGTCGTCGCCGACCTTGGCGCTGCCGTAGACGTAACCGTCGGCGCCGAGCTCCTCGACGACGTTCACGGTGACGGCGAGACCGGCCGGGGCGTCCTCGGTGTCCTTGGACAGCGCGCTGGCGGCGGCACCGTTGTGCTCGACGATGTCGAAGTGCTCGGGGCGGACGCCGACCGTGACGGTGGTGTCACCCTTGTCGGCGGCGGCCTTGAGGGCCTCGCGGTTGACCGGGACGACCGAGTTGCCGAACTTCACACCGCCGTCGGTGATCGGGACCTCGACCAGGTTCATGGCCGGGGAGCCGATGAAGCCGGCCACGAAGAGGTTCGCGGGACGGTCGTACATGTTGCGCGGGGAGTCGACCTGCTGGAGCAGACCGTCCTTCAGCACGGCCACGCGGTCACCCATGGTCATGGCCTCGACCTGGTCGTGGGTGACGTACACGGTGGTGATGCCGAGACGGCGCTGCAGCGACGCGATCTGCGTACGCGTCGACACACGGAGCTTGGCGTCGAGGTTCGACAGCGGCTCGTCCATGAGGAACACCTGGGGCTCACGCACGATGGCGCGACCCATGGCGACACGCTGACGCTGACCACCCGAGAGGGCCTTCGGCTTGCGGCCGAGGTAGTCGGTGAGGTCGAGGATCTTGGCCGCGTCCTCCACCTTCTGGCGGATCTCGGCCTTGTTGACGCCGGCGATCTTGAGCGCGAAGCCCATGTTGTCGGCGACGGTCATGTGCGGGTACAGCGCGTAGTTCTGGAACACCATGGCGATGTCCCGGTCCTTCGGCGGCAGGTGCGTGACGTCGCGGTCACCGATGCGGATGGCGCCGGCGTTCACGTCCTCGAGCCCAGCGAGCATGCGGAGCGAGGTGGACTTGCCGCAACCGGACGGACCGACGAGAACGAGGAACTCGCCGTCCCCGACCTCGATGTCCAGACCATCGACGGCGGGCTTCTCGGTGCCCGGGTAGATGCGGGTCGCCTTGTCGAACGTAACAGTGGCCATGGGTACTAGGCCCCCTTCACCGGCAGGAACGTGCCGGACGATCCGTAGTGGAAGGTGGTGTAGTCCACGTATGCGGACTGAACCAGGACGGTACCTGGGGTTTCGACTTCTGTCAGTAGGTGGGGGAGTGTGAACTTCGCGGAAATTTTCGAGCCGAAACTTAGAGCTCGCGCAAGTGGCCGCGATGGAGTACCTCGGGAGCAGAACAGGCACAGGCTTGGCGATCATGGATTTGCGACGCTCTGTGATCAACCGGGAGACCGGTGCCTTGACGATCCGACTCACCCGCTAGCTGGGGGTGTCTTCGCTCAACTCCGGCACATCGCCCTGGAGACGTACGACCGCATCGTCGGCCGGGTACCTGGACCAGATCGCTGTCGACGGATCGATCACGAAGGCACCACAGGTGGAGAAGGCTGGGAGGGCCCCCAAGCACCGACCGTGAACGACCACGAACCTTCACCCCCAGTGTGGATGGAGCCGCCGAATGGCCTCGGCGCAGTCCGCTCCGCTTGATTTCCTTCAAACCGCGCCCGGGGCGGCCTGCTTCTCCAGGTCGTCTGCCAGGAAGTCGGTGATCCGGTGGTTCGTCCGGGTGGGCATGGCGGTGGGCATGGCGAAGTGGGTGAGTTCGGCGAGGATCTCGATCTGGGCGTCCGGTACGGCTTTGCGGGCGCAGGCTGCGACTTTGGCGGCGTCATGGGCGTCGCTGCGGCCGGCGAGAAGGACCAGGAGCGGAACGCTCAGTGCCGTGGGGTCCGGTCGGCGGCCAACGACCAGTTTCCGGTTCGCGAAGCCCGAGACCGCCAAGGCATAGAGCCGCTTCCAGCCCAGGTCGGTGTCGGTCCCTGCGGTCTCGCGGTCCAGGTAGGCGTGAGCGCGGGCTCGCGTCGGGCGCAGCAGTATCGGCAGCGAGCGCAGCAGGAAACCCGGGCGGAAGTTGGCGAAGCACTGGGTCGGGTCGAGCAGTACCAGCCGATCGACTCGCCGCGCGGCGTGCAGGGCATAGTTCAGGGCGATCCAGCCGCCGTAGGAGTGGCCCAGCAGGTGCGTGCGGGACACGGCGAGGCCGTCGAGCAGCGCGTCCAACCAGGCCATCAGGTCGGTGGTTGTACGCAGCGGGCGCCCGCCGGGGACGCTGTGTCCCGCATCACCCAGGATGTCGACGGCCAGTACCCGGTGGTGCGTGCCAAGAGCTGAGGCATTGGCGAACCAGACCGCGCCGGTGGAACCGCCGCCGTGCAGAAGGAGGACTGGAGTGGCGGCAGCGGGGCCGTAGGCGTGGACACGGGTGGTCCCGTACGGGGTGGGGATGTCGATCTCGGCGGTACCGGCGGGCCAGCGGGCGAGCAGTGCGTCGTAAGCCGCGAAGAACTCTTGAGATGAGGACACGGTGAAACCCCCCGGGGAATCGTCTCGTTGACCAAGTATCTCGCTTGGCGAGATAGTAGCCCGGTGAGTGATGACAACAACCCCGCGATGCGGCCGGTCCATCTCCTGCGCGCAGTGACCGTGGAACTCGATCTGCGCGGCGCCGAGTTCGCCGCGCGAAACGGTCTGCACCCGACCGATCTGCGGGCCCTCATCCATCTGCTTGACGCCGATCGGGCGGGTACCGACGTCACCCCGGGACGCCTCGGTGCGGCGCTGCGGCTCAACTCGGCCGGCACCACTGCCCTGCTGGACCGGCTGGAGCGCCTGGGGCTCGTCCGCCGCAGGCGCGATGAAAACGACCGACGACGCGTCGTGCTGACGGTCGAGCAGAAAGCCGTGGAACTGGGTCGGTCCTTCTTCGGCCCGCTCATCGCCAACCTGGTCGAGGCGACCGAGGGCTTCACCCCGGGCGAACTGGACATCATTCACCGCTACCTGACCGCCGCCCTACGAGCAGCCGCTCCCGGCTACGACGCGTCGACGCCCGCGACCACCGCCGGGATGCCACCACCCCAGCCGTTCCCACAGCGGTTCGGTCAGCCTTGATGCAGCGCAGGCGCTCACAGCGCGTCACAACTCCATGATCACGGAACCGTGCCTGTCCCCGACCGCCTACCTGCGCGACCTCTTGGAACGGGCAGAGCAACTCACTTTTGACCTTGCCGTGAGGCTTCCTGCTTCATCACGCACCGCCGACGCACACAGTCCTTGTGAACTGCGCCCGAACGGTCTTACACGCGCTCCACAGGCATTCCGGCCGACGGCCCGTCGGTCCGTATCACCCGGCGCCGCTAAGCGGCCAGCAAGCAGTTCTCCAAGTCCGATGCCCTGATCAACGTCGGCACCTTCTTCGTGGGCGGTAGCACGGCCGCCACCAGCCAATACAGCCGCAGCCCCTCGTCCCGAAGGTTGACAGCCGCATTCACATCCCGGTCATGGACGACCCCGCACTCGCCACACGTCCACTCCCGCACCGAGACATCCAACTTCGGACCCTTGGTGTGACAGGCGGAACAACGCCGCGTCGACGGGAAGAACCGGTCGACGATCACCAGCGTCCGGCCGTACCACTCGCACTTGTACCGCAACTGCCGCAACAACTCGCCCCACCCGGCATCGACGATCGCCTCGTTCAGCTTCGCCTTCCGCCGACGACCCTTGCCACGCGCCGGACGCAACAGGTTCCCAACGGCCAGATCCTCCACCACGAGCACTTGGTTCTCGCGCACCAGGCGGGTCGTGAACTGGTCCAACATGTCCCTGCGAACGTCACCGATGAGCGCGTAAAGACGCGCGATCTTCCGCCGAACCCTGTCCCGGTTCGCCGAACCCCTCACCTTCCTGTGCAGCTCCCGCTGCAACCTCGCCAACTTCTCCGCGTACCGCCTCAACAGACGCGGATGATCAACCTTCGTCCCGTCGTCGAGAGTGACGAGCGACGCCAGCCCCAGATCCAGCCCCACCGCCTTCGGAGCCCGCGAACCCGACACAAAGGCAGCGGGGAGAGGACTGATCCGCTCCTCCACAAGCGTCGAGACGAAGAAGCGCCCGGCCCTATCCCGCGTCACCGACAAACGCACCGGAACGACCCCCACAGGCAGCGCCCGCGACCAACGAACATCCAGCGGCCCCGACTGCTTCGCCAACGTGATCGACCCCGTACCCGGCCGCTCCGGATCCTCGACCCACCTGAACCCCGTACGCACATACGTCGCCGAATCCCGCGACCGCCCCTTCCGCTTCCGCTGAGGATGCTTCCCAGACCCCTTGAAGAACCGCCCAAACGCCTGATCGAGATGCCGCAACGACTGCTGAAGCACAACCGACGACACCTCCCCGAGCCACGCCGTCCCCTCCGCCCGCTTCCACCCCGTCAACGCCCGGCACGACTCCGCGAACCCCACATTCACCCGAAGCCGCTCCCAGGCCCCGGACCGAAGCGCCAGCCCCTCGTTGTAGACCCAACGACAGGCACCGAACGTCTTCGCCAGCTGCTCCGCCTGCTCGGCGTTCGGATAGAAGCGGAAGCGGTACAGACGGTGCTGCGTATCCGGTTCCTTGACGTGTGCCTTCAGCGGCGTCGCCGCGCGCTGGTGGTGCTTGCGGCGGGCGCCGATACCGAGGTCCTCGCGCTTGATCCGCTCGGCTTCCTCGCCGGTCACCGCTTCCGGCCTCGGCTTCTCCGCCCACTCCCCCGGCTTCCCCATGAATCCCTCCCCGGCGACCGATCTTCGGAACAGCACGTCAGAGCGATCAACGAACGGATGCTCGGATGGTTACGGTTGGTTTTCGAGGTCGAGGCCCACCACGAACTCCGTGGTCCAGAGGATCGCGCTCTGTGTACAGTGGACTCGCCTCTGCGTACGGCGTTGTCGTGCGCGCGGTGCCTCCTTAGCTCAGTCCGGCCCAGAGCGGCTGTCTTGTAAACAGCAGGTCATCGGTTCGAATCCGATAGGGGGCTCAAACGCCCAGGTCAGCTCCCCGCTGACCTGGGCTTTTTGTTTGTGAGGTGGCGTAGGCGGTGGGCGAGTTCCAGGTTCTGGGTGTTCAGGGGGTCGCCGTCCTTGATGGTCCACAGGGCGTTCTGGAGTACTCGGGCGAGGGTCCACGCGCGTGCGCGTTCGCGGTCGAGGGACAGGGTGGCCGTGAGGGCTTCGAAGCGCCAGGTGATGTCGTCGGGGTCGAAGCGGTTGTCGAGGGCCGGCCAGAGGTCGAAGCCGGGGTCTCCTGCGAGGGGTTTCGGGTCGATGGCCAGCCAGGGGGCGCGGTGGGCGGCCAGGACGTTCTCGTCGTGGAGGTCCCAGTGCAGGAGGCGGTCGCCGGGGTCGGGGGCCACTTCGCGCAGGGCTGACGCGCAGTCCTGGAGGAGGGTGCGGGTCTCGGGGGCCGCCGGGAGGTGGCGCAGGGCCTGTGGTGTCTCGTTCAGCATGCGTGTCGCGATGTCGCCGAGGGTGCGGATGCCCGGTGGGGCTGGTACGGAGGTGAGGTGGGCCAGGAGGTCGGCTATGACCTGGGTGGCCTCGTGGGCGTCGGGGTGGTGGGACAGCATCCGGGTGTGGTCGAGGCGTTCCAGGAGCAGCGTGCCCGTGGTGGGGTCGTGGTCCAGGAGGCGTACGGCGTGGTTGCCGTTCCAGAGGCGGAGGGCGGTTGGTTCGCCTTCGCTTTCGGCGTCGAGGAGTTGGAGTTTGAGGGCGGCCGGGGTGTCGTCGGCGCGGACGACGGGGAGGACGAGGGCTGTCACGCCGTGCATGGCCGGGCCGTCGACGCGTAGGTTCCAGTGGTCGAGGAAGTCGGCTGTGCGGGCGGGAAGCGCGGTGATGAAGGCGCGGCCCGCCTCCCCGTTGTACTTGAGCTGTGTGGCGGCAAGTTCGTCGGGGACGCGGATGCGGGTCACGTGGCGACTGTATGTGCGTGCGTAAATTGGGGCATGCGATTTTCGGCGGGTCCGCGCGGGGTGTGGGCTTACGTTCGTAGTGCTCCGGGCACCTATGTGTGGCTGCTCGTCCTGTTCTTCACGACGGTGGCCGTGCATCTCATGTCGGCGGAGTTCCAGGAGGAGTTCCTGCGGCAGCGTTCGACGAACATCAATGAGTTGTCGGACCATCCGGTGCGGGTGTTGATCTCCAGTGCGATGTGGATCGACGGGTGGTGGACTCCGTATCTGGTGTTGTATTCGGTGTTTCACGCGCAGGTCGAGCGGTGGTTGGGGACCGTGCGTTGGCTGGTGGTGTGGGTGAGCGCGCATGTGCTGGCGACGTTGGTGAGCCAGGGGGCG
The DNA here is from genome assembly GCF_040644035.1 of Streptomyces sp. NPDC047042. Lineage (NCBI taxonomy): Bacteria > Bacillati > Actinomycetota > Actinomycetes > Kitasatosporales > Streptomycetaceae > Streptomyces > Streptomyces sp. NPDC047042. The sequence goes on from NZ_JBEYVP010000034.1 coordinate 120,175, forward strand.
GTGTGGCGGGCGATCCGGGACGGGTCGGCGCCGGCGTCGGCGGCGGACACGATGGATTTCGGGGTGAGTTACGGGCTGGCGGGGGTGGTGGCCGTACTGACGTACCGGCTCGCCCGGCCGTGGCGGTATGTGTATGCGGTGGGGGTTCTTGTCGTGTACGGGGTGCCGTTGGTCGTCTCGCGGACGTTCACGGATCTGGGGCACTTCACCGCGGCGCTGATCGGGTTCGCCTGCTGGCCGTTGACGCGTCGGAGGGGGCGTGAGGTGTGGAATCCGAAGGAGACAGTGGGGGCGTTGAGGCGTTAGCGTCCGGCGCTATGAGCAGCGCGAATGGCGGTTCGGGTGTGGGTGCTGGGGCCGTCAACGGCCGGGTTTCCTTCTGGTACGCGCAGGACGGTCTGCCGGAGGTGCGGGCGCGTCTTGACGGGGATGTGACGGCGGATGTCGTGATCGTCGGGGGCGGCTACACGGGGTTGTGGTCGGCTTACTACCTGAAGAAGGCGGCTCCCTTTCTGCGGATCGTCGTCCTGGAGAAGGAGTTCTGCGGGTACGGGGCTTCGGGGCGCAATGGGGGCTGGCTGTACAACGGGATCGCGGGGCGGGACCGGTATGCCCGGTTGCATGGTCGGGAGGCGGCGGTGCGGCTTCAGCGGGCCATGAACGACACCGTGGGGGAGGTCGTTCGGGTGGCGGGGGAGGAGGGGTTCGACGCCGACATCCGCCGGGGCGGGGTGCTGGAGGTCGCGTACACGCCTGCCCAGTTGGCACGCCTGCGGGACTTCCACGAGGTGGAGGTGTCGTACGGGGAGGACGACCGTGAGTTGTACGGCGCCGGTGCGACGGCCGAGCGGGTGCGGGTGGCTGGTGCTCTCGGGTCGTCGTGGACGCCGCACGGGGCCCGGGTGCATCCGGTGAAGCTGGTCAAGGGGCTCGCGGCGGCCGTTGAGGCGCTGGGTGTCGTCGTTCACGAGGGGACGCCGGTCACGGAGATCCGGGGGCGGCACGCGGTCACGCCGTACGGGACGGTTCGGGCGCCGTATGTGCTGCGCTGTACGGAGGGTTTCACGGCGTCGTTGAAGGGTCAGCGGCGGACCTGGCTGCCGATGAACTCGTCGATGATCGCGACGGAGCCGTTGACGGACGCGCAGTGGGAGTCGGTCGGCTGGGCGGGCCGGGAGGTGCTGGGCGACATGGCGCACGCGTACATGTACGCGCAGCGGACCGAGGACGGGCGGATCGCGTTGGGCGGGCGCGGGGTGCCGTACCGGTTCGGCTCGCGGACGGACAACGACGGGCGTACGCAGGGGGCGACGGTGGAGGCGTTGCGGGAGATCCTGGTGCGTTTCTTCCCTTCGCTGGGTGATGTGCGGATCGCGCACGCCTGGTCGGGGGTGTTGGGGGTGCCGCGGGACTGGTGCGCCACAGTGACGCTGGACCGGTCGACGGGGCTGGGGTGGGCGGGGGGTTACGTGGGTTCGGGGGTCGCCACGGCCAATCTGGCGGCGCGGACGTTGCGGGATCTGGTGCTGCTGGATTCGGGGCAGGGCGGTCGTACGGAGCTGACCGGTCTGCCGTGGGTGGGGCATCGGGTGCGGAAGTGGGAGCCGGAGCCGTTGCGGTGGTTGGGCGTGCGGGGGCTGTATGCGACGTATCGGGCGGCGGATCGGCGGGAGTCGGTGGGGGGTGGGGAGCGGTCGTCTCGGCTGGCCAGGGTGGCGGATCGGGTGGCTGGGAGATAGGGGCTGGGTGGTAAGTGGGGGCGCCTTTAGCTCGGGGGCGCTGTGGGTTGGCGGGTGCGGGTGCGGGTGCGTTGTGGTTGGTCGCGCAGTTCCCCGCGCCCCTGGCGGGGGCGGCTGCGCCGGCCCCCTCCGTGGCGGTCTGTTACGGCTCCAGGATTACTTTGCCCGTTGTGCCGCGGTTTTCGAGGGCTCGGTGGGCGGTGGCTGCCTCGGCGAGGGGGAAGCGGTGTACCGCGGGGGTCAGGCGGCCGGTGGCGGCTTCGGTGAGGGCGCGTAGTTCCAGGGTGCGCAGGGGGTTGGGGCCGCCTGCTTTCGCCAGCATTTCCGGGCCGAGGACCTGTTGGGAGAGGCCCTCGATGAGGAGGGGGCCGCCGGTGTGGATGCCGGCTGCGGACCAGCCGAAGACGAGGTGTTGTCCGGTGGGGGAGAGGAGGGCGGTGGCCTCGCGGGCGATGTCGCCGCCGACGCCGTCGAAGACGACGGTCGCGGTGCGGCCGCCGAGATACGCGCGTACCTTGTCCGGCCAGGCGGGATCCGTGTAGTCGACGGCGAGGTCGGCGCCGTTCGCCGCGACTAGGGCCGTTTTCGCCGGGCCCCCGGCGAGGCCGATCACGGTGGCGCCGGTGTGCCGGGCGTACTGCACGAGCAGGGTGCCGATTCCTCCGGCGGCGGCCGGGACGACGGCCACGGAGTCGGGGCCGAGGTCGGTGAACTGCAGGATGCCCATCGCCGTACGCCCTGTGCCGATCATGGCGACGGCCTGGGCGAAGTCGAGGCCGGCCGGGATTTCGTGCAGGCGTTCCATGCCGGTGACGGCGAGTTCGGCGTATCCGCCGGGCCGGAAGCCGAGGTGGGCTACGACGCGTTTGCCGAGCCACAGTCGCGGGGTGCCCTCGCCCAGGGCGTCGACGGTGCCGGCGACCTCGCGGCCGGGGATGGTCGGGAGTTTGGCGGGCTCCGGTGCCGGGCCTGTCATGCCCTCGCGCAGGGCCGCGTCCAGGAGGTGCACTCCGGCCGCGGCGACGGCGATGCGGACCTCGCCGGGGCCGGGGATCGGGTCGTCCACTTGTTCGTGGACGAGGTTTTCGGCGGGGCCGAAGGTGTGCAGGCGGATGGCGTGCATGAGGGGTCCTCAGGTGGGGTGGCGGGAGGCGTGGTGGTGAGAGGTGCGGTGTGGCTGGGTTTGGTGTCGTGCTGCGCCTCAGGAGCCCCTACTATTCAACCTCAAGCATGCTTCAGGTCAAGGGGGTTGGGGCGGCCGTGGATGCTTCGGTTGCCCAGGGCCAGTGATACGGCGGTCAGCGCGCTGTTGAAGGAGACCTCCGCGAGGACGCCGGGGGCCGCCACCTGGTCGCCCGCCAGGTAGATGTTGTCGCCGCGTTCGATCGCGGGGCGATCGCGCCAGCTCGTACCCGGCAGGTCGACCGCGCCGGTACGGCCGTTCGCGGTGGCCTCGCGGCGCCAGGTGACGCGTTCGCGCCAGCCGTCGAACGCCAGGTCGAGGAGCTCCTCGGCGCGGGCGACGCCCTCGGCTCGGGAGGCGTGCGGGGCGATCGGGAACTGGCCCTGGAGGAGCTGCTCGCCGGCGGGGGCGAGGGTGCGGTCCTGCGCGGTGAAGCGTTCCAGCCAGCCGGGTGCGTCCAGGTCGGAGACGACGAAGGGGTCGCCGCGCCGGGTGCGTACGGCGAGGTCGAGGAGGACCGTACGGGCGCCGGTCCAGGTGAGGGTGTCGTCGCCCAGGAGGCGCCGGGCGGCGTCGAGGGAGGTGGCGACGATGACGGGTGTGTCGGTGGGGAGCGTGTCGACGCGGGACAGGGTCTCGACCCGTACGCCCAGGTTCCAGGCGCGGGCGGCCATCCGGTCGATCACGCTGGCCCAGCCGCCGCGCGGGTAGTGGGCCTCGGGTGGCAGGGCGGCGGCGCGGCGCAGCCGTTCCTGTACGAAGGCCGCGGACAGGGAGCCGGGGTCGTGGTGGAAGAGGGCGACGGCGGAGTAGTGCGCGGCGGCGACGGCGCCCTTCTCGCCTGCCTGGTCGGTGGCCCAGGTCATGAAGTCGATGTCCTGGGGCGCCTGTTGGGCGCTGCGGCGCAGCAGCTTGAGCATGGCGAGGGGTGGGGTGCGGCGCAGGGCGCCCTGGTGGCGGAAGTGGAAGCGGGCGGCTTCGAGGGGTGGGAGCGGGGCGAGCGGTCCGATCAGGTCGCGGCGGGTGAGCCAGGTCCAGTGCGGGCCGCCGCTGTAGAGGGCGTGCGGGCCGTCGTTCGTACGGTACGGCCCCTCGGCGGTGCGGCCCCGGCCGCCGAGGGTGTGGTGGGCCTCGTACACGGTGACCTTGGCGCCTGCTTCGGCGGCGGCGATGGCGGCGGTGAGGCCGGCGAAGCCGCCGCCGATGACGGTGAGGGGGGTGCGGGGGGTACGGGGGGTGCGGGGCGGGTGCATCTTCTCGGTCTCCCTCGGGTGGGCGGCTTTCTGCTTTTCGGTTTCCGGGAGTACGACTGGTTGAGGGGGGTGGAATGTGACATGGGGTGCGTTTTCGCAGGTCGGGGCGGTTGTCAGTGGTGGGGTGCAGGATGGGGGCATGGTGAGGCGAGCGGGCGGTACGGGGGGTTCCGGGGACGGGGTCAAGGGGGCGCGGCGGCCTGAGGTGCGGTTGCCTGTGCTGGAGCCGTTCCGGGGTGGGGAGCTGGCGGTTGACGGGGACTACGACGGGCTGGAGTTCCGGGACGCCGACTTCGCCGGGCAGGACGGCGGGGGCGCCCGGTTCATGGACTGCGCGCTGACGGGGTGCGTGCTGGACGAGACCGGGCTGCATCACGCCCGCTTGCTCGACTCGGTCCTCACGGGCATTCGGGGTGTCGGCACGAACCTCGCCGAGTCGACGCTGCGTGATGTGGAGCTGGTCGATGCCCGGCTGGGCGGGGTGCAGTTGCACGGGGCCGTGCTGGAGCGGGTGCTCGTGCGGGGCGGGAAGATCGACTATCTGAACTTGAGGAAGGCGAAGCTGAAGGATGTCGTCTTCGAGGGGTGCGTGCTGGTGGAGCCGGACTTCGGGGGTGCGGTGCTGGAGCGGGTGGAGTTCGTGGACTGTTCGCTGAAGGGGGCGGACTTCAGTGCGGCGAGTCTTCGGGATGTGGATTTTCGGCGGGCTGCGGAGTTGGGGTTCGCGCGGGGGGTGGATCGGTTGGCGGGGGCGGTGATCAGTCCTGTGCAGTTGCTTGAGCTTGCGGGGGTGTTTGCGGGGGAGTTGGGGGTGCGGGTGGGGTAGTTGGGGGGTTTGGGGGGGGGCGCCCCCCCCCCCCCCCCGGGGTGGTGGTGGGCGCGGAAGAGCGGCTTGTGCGGAAGGTGAGGGGGGGAGGTGGGATAGGAGACGGGGCACCACAGAGGTTTG